>NZ_JBSFRU010000204.1:0-11612 GCF_053589395.1 Nocardia sp. NPDC003345 | reverse complement strand
GGCCACTCGCACATCGAGTGGCCGGCGGCCTGCTACCCGGGGCCGGGCACCTGCGCCGCGGCGGAGGCCGGGGCGGTCAGCCCGCGGTGGCCGGCTCGCCGGCCGCCAACTGCGACCCGACCGCGCGCAGCGCCGCCAGATCGGTGACATCGAAGGGCAGCGCGGTCACCGGGACGATCTTCACTCGCGGATGAGCGCCGGTGAACCGGTGCAGCAGATGCTGTTCCCGCCGGGCCGTCGCCACCCGCTGGCCGTGTACCCGCAGGACCCCGGCCGCCAGCGGTTCGGCCTCGGCGAGCCGATCGGCGGCGCTGAGAGCGTGATCGGCCGGGAGCGAGCAGAGCACGGGATGGGTGCGGTTGAGGACCAATCCGGCCAGCGGCATCTTCTCGGTGGAGAGCCGGTCCACGAAGAACGACGCCTCGCGCAGCGCGTCTGGTTCCGGCGCCGCGACCACCAGGAAATGCGTGCCCGGTTCGGCCAGCATCTCGAAGGTCCGGTTTGCCCGTTGCTGGAATCCGCCGAACAGCGATTCCAGCGACTGCAGGAAATTCGAGGCGTCCTTGAGCATCTGGCCACCGACGATCGTCGAGACCCCGCGCACCGCCAGGCTCATCGCGCCGGTGACGAACCGCCCGACCCCGCGTCCGGGCGCCATGATGACCCGGATCATGCGGCCGTCGAGGAAGTTGCCGAGCCGTTTGGGGGCGTCCAGGAAGTCGAGGGCGTTGCGGGACGGCGGGGTGTCCACCACGATGAGATCCCATTCCCGGCGCCCGGCGAGCTGGCCCAGCTTCTCCATGGCCATGTACTCCTGGGTGCCGCCGAACGAGGAGGCCACCGCCTGATAGAAGGGGTTGGCGAAGATCTGCTCGGCCTTGTCCGGCGCGGTGTGCTCGAGCACCATCTCGTCGAAGGTGCGCCGCATGTTCAGCATCATCGCGTGCAGTTCGCCCTTGGCCTCCGGGCCCAGTTCGACTCGCTGCGGGCTGTTGTCCAGATCGGCTACGCCCAGCGACTGGGCCAGGCGGCGCGCGGGATCGATGGTGAGCACCACGACCTTGCGACCCTGTTCGGCCGCCCGCAGCGCGATCGCGGCCGCGGTGGTGGTCTTGCCGACGCCGCCGGACCCGCAGCACACCACCACCCGGGCCGCCGGATCGTCGATGATGGTGGAGATATCCAGCGCCGCCGGACCCGGTCGCGTACTCATCGGACTCCCTGCTCGTTCAGATGGGCGGCCAGTTCGTAGAGGCCGCCCAGGTCCATACCGTCGGCCAGCGCGGGCAGCAGCAACCGCGCGACCTCCACGTTCAGCAGTTCCGACGCGCTCTGGTCCTGGGTGTTCAGGGTGGCCGAATGTTCCACGGTCTCGGTGATCAGGCCGGTGAAATCGGCGGCGGACAGCGCGATTCCGGCGGTCTCGAGAGTCTCGCGCAGTGCCTCGGTATCGAGTTCGCCGCCGGTGGCGGCGGCGCGCGCCTCGGTGGTCATCGGACTGTGCGCGGCCCGGTTGACGATCACGCTGCCGATGCGCAGATCGCCCGCGCGCAATTCGGCGATGGCGTCCAGCGTTTCCTGCACCGGCAGTGCTTCGAGCAGGGTGACCAGGTGGATCACGGTCTGGTCGGAGTGCAGCAGCCGGGAGACGCCCTCGGACTGCGCCGCGATCGGCCCGCCCTTGGCGAGTTCGGCCATGGCCTTGGTGACATCCAGGAAGCTCGCGATCCGCCCGGTGGGCGGCGCGTCCACGACCACCTCGTCGTAGACCGGTTTGCCGTCCTTACCGGCCCGGACCACGCATTCCTTGATCTTGCCGGTCAGGATGACGTCCCGTAGGCCCGGCGCGATGGTGGTGACGAAATCGATCGCTCCCATCCGGCGCATGGCCCGGCCCGCGAAGCCGAGGTTGTAGAACATATCCAGGTATTCGAGGAACGCGTGCTCGATATCGAGGGCCAGCGCCATCACCTCGCCGCCGCCGTCGGCGGTGGCGATCTTGGTCTCGGTGGGCGGCAGCGGCGGCAGGTCGAACAACTGCGCGATGGACTGCCGGTTCTCCACCTCGACCAGCAGGACCCGTCGGCCACCCGCGGCCAGGGCCAGAGCCAGCGCGGCCGCAACCGTCGACTTACCGGTGCCGCCCTTACCGGACACGTAATGCAGGCGGGCGTTCGTCGCACGATCGGGCCATCCGGTTTTCAGGGCCGGCCCGGCCGATTCCGACATCGTCGTTGGTTCTGCCACGGTCGCGAGCCTATAGCGCGCGCTGAGCGCACGCCCGCATACTCCGATTCGCAGCGATGTGGTGTACCAGACACCGGCCGGGGTCCGGGGCCGCGCCACCCGCCGGTGCCTGCGCCGGGGAGTGCTCGGACACCCAGTACGCTCGGTGCGCATGAGCGATGTGACCCAGTGGGAGTACGCGACCGTGCCACTGCTTACCCATGCGACCAAACAGATCCTGGACCAGTGGGGCGCCGACGGCTGGGAGCTGGTGACGGTGCTCCCCGGCCCGACCGGCGAACAGCACGTCGCGTACCTCAAGCGGCCGAAGCAGTAGGCGTCGTGGCGGAATCGGACAAGACCCCGTCCGGCATCGACTGGCGGGCCAACCTCGACCGGCTGGGGCTGACCGTGCCCGAGGTGGTGGCCCCCGTGGCCGCCTACGTGCCTGCCGTGCGCAGCGGATCGTTCGTGTACACCTCCGGGCAACTGCCCTTCGTCGCCGGTGAGCTGACGGCGGCCGGCAAGGTCGGGGCCGAGGTCTCCCTCGAGGACGCGGCCGTCGCCGCCCGCTGGTGCGCGCTGAACGCGCTGGCCGCGGTGCACGATCTGGTCGGCCTGGACGCGGTGGTGCGGATTGTGAAGGTCGTCGGGTTCGTGGCCTCCGCGCCCGGATTCACCGATCAGCCGTTGGTGATCAACGGGGCATCGGAATTGCTCGGCGAGGTATTCGGCCCCGCCGGGGCACACGCCCGTTCGGCGGTGGGGGTATTCGAACTTCCCCGCAACACCCCGGTCGAGGTCGAACTGATCGCCGAGGTCGCCTAGACCCGGCCGGCCGGTGCGGCGGCCGAGCGCCGTCCCGGATCCGGGCGGCGGCGCCCGGCCGGATCGGGCCGGGCGCGCCGTGGGCCGTAGATTCGACTGTGCTGCTTTCGAACTGGAGGTGTCACGAATGACACTCACCCATCCCGCCTACGGACAGTTGCGCGAGGTGACCGCCTCGGCATCGGTGCTGCTGGCGGACAATCCGGGCCCGATGACGCTGGACGGGACGAACACCTGGATCCTGCGGGCACCCGGCCGCCGGGACTGCGTGGTCGTCGACCCGGGCCCGGACGACCCCGTACATATCGCGCGGATCGCCGAGGTCACCGGTGGTGCGGTCGCACTGGCCCTGATCACCCACCGGCACCCCGACCACACCGGCGGTATCGACGAGCTGGTCCGGCTGACCGGGGCCCCGGTGCGCGCCATGGATACGGAGTTCCTGCGCGGAGATGTCGGGCCACTGGCCGACGGTGAATCGATCGAGGCCGCCGGGCTGCGGATCACGGTCGTGCACACGCCCGGGCATACCGCGGATTCGGTGAGCTTCCTGCTGGCCGACGCGGTCCTCAGCGGAGACACCATCCTCGGCCGGGGCACCACCGTGCTGGACCGGGACGGCACCCTGCGTGACTACCTGGACTCGATGGACCGGTTGCTGGAGGTGGGCGCCGGACGGGCGCTGCTGCCCGCGCACGGGCCCGATCACCCCGATCTGGAACCGGTCGCCCGGTACTACATCGCGCATCGGCGGGAACGCTTGGCACAGGTCCGGTCGGCGCTGGACGAACTCGGCGCCGACGCGGACGCCATGGCGGTCGTGCGCAAGGTCTACGCGGACGTGGACGAGAGCCTGTGGCCGGCCGCGCGAAGTTCGGTGGAATCCCAGCTGGCCTATCTGCGGTCGGAGCGGGACGCGCAGAACTGAACCGAGGCGGGATTCCCCGGGCGGCCTATCGCACCGGGGAACTCGTCACCGGATCCGATCGGCGATACGGCCGGATCCGGTCACGGCTACCCGGTGCGGGCAGCGATGTCAGCGGGCGCGCCGGGCCAGCCGCTCGGAATCGGAGATCAGCACGCTCTTGCCCTCGAGGCGCAGCCAGCCACGATGCGCGAAATCGGCGAGCGCCTTGTTGACGGTCTCCCGGGAGGCGCCGACGAGCTGGGCGATCTCCTCCTGGGTGAGGTCGTGGGTGACCCGCAGCGCACCGGCCTCCTGGGTGCCGAAACGCTGCGCGAGCTGCAGCAGAGCCTTGGCGACACGGCCGGGAACGTCGGTGAAGATCAGGTCCGCGAGGTTGTTGTTGGTGCGGCGCAGCCGGCGGGCGAGCACCCGCAGCAGCTGTTCGGCGATCTCCGGACGCTGATCGATCCAGGCCTTGAGCGCGTCGCGGTCCATGGTGACCGCGCGGACCTCGGTCACCGTGGTGGCGGTGGAGGTACGCGGGCCGGGGTCGAAGATGGAGAGCTCGCCGAACATATCCGACGGACCCATGATGGTCAGCAGGTTCTCCCGGCCGTCGGGGGAACGCCGGCCGAGCTTCACCTTGCCCGACGTGATGATGTACAGCCGGTCGCCCGGTTCGCCCTCGTTGAAGATGACGTGGCCGCGCGGGAAATCCACGGGATTCAGCTGTTTGGTCAGCGCAGCCACCGCGGTGGGCTCAACGCCTTGGAAGATGCCTGCTCTGGCGAGGGCCTCGTCCACGAATGTGCTCCTTAGGAAAATGGCTGTAGTCGTCGGCGGACCGAAGCGGTTCGGCCGACAGTGCAGTCTACGCGGCCGTTCGGCGCGCAGTGACAGACACCACGTAAGGAAGGTTAACCGGGGTCGGGCCGCGGCGGGGTATCGGCCGCCCCGATGGGCGTGTACGGGCCCTCGCGCGGCGGTCAGCTCGCACGAGCGATATCGAGGTTCTCCCCGGCCTCCTCATTGCGGTTACGGCGGCGGCGCATACGCGCGACCGCCGCCGGTAGTCCGAGCCTGGTGAGCTCGTTGACCTCGGCGTTGCTGGCTTTGTCCAGGTAGGCCTGGACTTCCTCGTCGGGCTCGAGAAGTTTGCGAAGCCGGTTCTCCACTCGTTCCATACCGAGGGCGAACAGCATCAACACCACTGGGAAGAGCACCACAGCGAGTCCTTGCATGCCGGGTAGTAAACACGGTCGAGGTCTCAGATGGAATACGGGAGTAGAACTGACAAGGCAACGTTGTCGGACGGTTCCGTATGGTGGACGGGTGCGAATCTCCCCCTCCGATACCGCCGGAAGCGGTGTTTCCGGCGCTGCCGAGGCGGCCGCCGCGGACCCCGGAAAGGCCGGGGGCAAGAAGCGGAAAACCGGTTCCCGACCGGCGGAAACCCGTGTGGGTCTGGTGCGCCGGGCCCGCCGTATGAACCGGATGCTGGCACGTGCTTTTCCGGACGCGCACTGCGAGCTGGATTTCACCACTCCGCTCGAGCTCGCGGTGGCCACGATCCTGTCCGCCCAGTGCACCGACGTGAGAGTGAACATGACCACTCCCGCGTTGTTCGCCGCCTATCCGGACGCCCTTGCCTACGCCGAGGCCAACCGCACGGAGCTGGAGGAACTCATCCGTCCCACCGGTTTCTACCGGAACAAGACCAATTCCCTGATCGGCCTCGGGCAGGCGCTGCTCGAACAGTACGACGGTGAATTACCTCACACGATGGCCGAATTGGTCCGGTTACCGGGCATCGGCCGCAAAACCGCCAATGTGATTCTGGGAAATGCTTTCGGTGTTCCGGGTATCACTGTCGACACTCATTTCGGCCGGTTGGTGCGGCGCTGGGAATGGACGGCGGAAGAAGATCCGGTGAAGGTCGAACACGCCGTGGGGGCGCTGATCGAGCGCAAGGAATGGACGATGCTGTCGCATCGGGTGATCTTTCACGGGCGCCGGGTCTGCCATTCCCGGAAACCGGCGTGCGGGGTCTGTCTGCTGGCCAAGGATTGCCCGTCATTCGGCGCCGGGCCGACCGATCCGGAAACGGCGGCGGCACTGGTGAAAGGCCCCGAGGCGGCGCATCTACTCGAACTGGTGGGCCGTTGAGCCGAATACCGGTTTTCTGGAAATGGGCATTGACGGCTGTGGTCGTGGCGCTGGCCGCGGCGGTCGCGCTGTGGCCGCGCGGCGGCTCGGAGACCGCCGGTCCCGACAGCTCACCGCAACCCGCGCGCCGGATCGACCCCGCGCTCCGGCAGCAGTCGGGGGTGGCGGACTGTCCCGCCGGCAGCGGCGCCGTGCCCGGATCCGGGCCGCTGGCGGATCTGGTGCTGAGTTGCCTGGCCGACGGCGACCCCGCCGGCCCCGGGCAGTTCACCGGCCGGCCGCTGGTACTCAACCTGTGGGCCTACTGGTGTGAGCCCTGCCGCGCCGAACTGCCGCTGTTCCAGGAATACGCCGATCGCGCCGGTGACGCGGTCGGTGTGGTGACGGTGCACAGCGACCCGGACGAGGCCAAGGCGCTCTCGCTGCTGGCCGCGCTGAACGCGGATCTGAATGCCCGGGGGCGCCCGCCAGTGCGGCTGCCCGGCCTGCAGGACCCCGACGCCCGCGTCCGGACGGCGGCGAACGCACCCACCGCCCTGCCCATCACCGTGCTGGTCCGCGCCGACGGGTCGATCGCCGACTACGTGGCGCGCCCGTTCCGCGATGCCGGCGAGATCGCGGACACCGTGGCCGATGCGCTGGGAGTCCCCGCGTGATGCGATATCCCCGCCGCTGCTCCGGCCGCCGCGGACCGCTGGCAATCGCTTCGAGGGAGAACCGGTGAACGAGGACCATGTGCCGCCCTGGCTCGACGGGGTGGCCGGGCCCGCGCAGCCCGATTTCACCGACACGCTCGGCCGGGCGCGCGCACTCCGCCGCACGATGGCCGGGAAGGTCCGCCAGGCCGCCGTGCTGGTGTTGTTCTCCGGTGACCCCGACGGCGATCCGGACGGCCCCGGCGGGCTACCCGCCGACGCGGAGGTGTTGCTCACCCAGCGGGCCTCCACCATGCGCCAGCATCGCGGCCAGGTCGCCTTCCCCGGCGGCGCGGTCGATCCGGGCGACGAGGGTCCGGTGGATACCGCGTTGCGTGAGGCCTGGGAGGAGACCGGGCTCGATCGGGCCGGCGTGCAACCGCTGACCACGCTGCCGAAACTGTTCGTACCGCCGTCCCGGTTCGATGTGACACCGGTCGTGGCGTATTGGCGTGCGCCCAGCGAGGTCCGGGTGATGGACCGGGCCGAAACCGATCGGGTGGTGCGGATTCCCATGGCGGAACTGCTGGATCCCGCCAACCGCTTCCTGGTGCGCAGTAGTCTCGGCTACCGCAGTCCGGCGTTCCAGGTGGACGGAATGTTGGTCTGGGGACTGACCGGCGGCATACTGGCCGGACTCGTGACTTCACTGGGCTGGGAATCGGAATGGGACCGAACCGACGTGCGTGATCTGGAACAGGCCTTGGCCGCAGTGGGGATGGTGTTGTGAGCTCCTCGGCGTGGCTCGATATCGCGGTAGTCATATTGGCCCTGCTGGCCGCCTCCTCCGGATGGCGGCAGGGGGCCGTGGCGTCCGCGCTGGCTTTCCTCGGGGTGGTGCTCGGCGCGGTCGCCGGAATCCTGATCGCGCCGCATATCCTCGTGCATATCGACGAGGGCCGCAGCCGCGTGCTGGCGGGTGTGCTGCTCATCGTGGCGCTGGTGATCGTCGGCGAGGTGGCCGGCATGGTGCTGGGCCGGGCCGCCCGCAGCGGTATGCGCCATCCCATCGCGCGTGGCGCCGACAGCGCCGTGGGCGCGGTCCTGCAGACCGGCGCGGTACTGGTGACGGCCTGGCTGCTCGCATTGCCGCTGGCGACCTCCTCACAGCCCGCGATCGCCGCCGCGATCAACGGATCGCGGGTACTCGCCGACGTCAACCGGGTCGCGCCGGACTGGTTGCGCCAGTTGCCGAACGAATTCTCCAAACTGCTGAACACCTCGGGCCTGCCGGACGTGATCGGCCCGTTCGGCCGCGCCCCGATCGCCGCGGTGGAACCGCCCGACCCCAGCGTGCTGACCAGTCCGGTGGCCGCATCGCTGCAGCAGAGCGTGCTGCGCATCCGGGGCGTCGCACCGAGTTGCCAGCGGGCGCTGGAGGGCTCGGGTTTCGTGATCTCGCCGGAACGGGTGATGACCAACGCGCATGTGGTCGCCGGAACGACCAGTGTGACCGTGGATTCGGCGGCCGGGCCGCTGGAAGCGTCGGTGGTGGAATTCGATCCGTCCATGGATATCGCGGTCCTCGCGGTGCCGGGGCTGACCGCGCCCGTTATCCCGCAGGCGCCGGAACCGGCGGATTCGGGCGAGAGCGCGATCGTGCTCGGCTATCCGGGCGGTGGCCGGTACACGGCGAGCGCGGCGCGGGTCCGGGAGACACTGGACCTCAGCGGGCCCACGATCTACCGGGACGGCACGGTGGAGCGGGAGGTGTACACCGTGCGCGGTCAGGTGCGGGCCGGTAATTCCGGCGGGCCGCTGGTGGATACCGAGGGCCGGGTGCTGGGCGTGGTGTTCGGCGCCGCCGTCACCGACGACGACACCGGTTACGTCCTGACTCTCGACGAGGTGCGCCAGCGGATCACCGCCGCGCCCTCGTCCAACGACGCCGTGGCCACCGGCCCCTGCGTGCTCAGCTGACCGGGGGACCGGGGCCGGTGTCCCCGGTGTTCAGGCTCCGGTGCGCCGGGGCCGGTGGTGGGCAGCCAGGAGTTTGGCGATTTCGGCGGTGACGGCGTCCGGGTTCTCCTGATGCGCGAAATGCGCGGCGTCGCGGATGGTGACCACCCGGCGCCGCGGTGCCAATTGCGGACCGCGATGCACGGTGGCGGGCAGGATGTAGCGGTCGGATTCGCCGCGCATCGACACCACCGGTATATCGATCGGCCGCCGCATCACGGCCATGAACCGCCGGCCGTCCGGCCGCCACTGGCTCCGGAACGCCCAGCGCTGATATTCCAGGGCGCAATGCGCCACGCCGGGGATCTGGATGGCCGAACGCATCCGGCGCGCGGTCTCGGTGAAGTCCGCGGTCCCCGCCCAGGACTCCGCGCCGCGCCGTTCCAGGACCTCTGCGGCACCGCGCCCGTCCTGGCGGGTGAGCCGGTGCTCGGGCAGCCGGGGCAACTGGGCCCGCAGAAATCCCGGCAGCCAGGTCCGGCGCTGGGCGTTGTCGCGCAGTACCGAACTCTTCAGCGCCGCCGGATGCGGCGAGGACACCAGCGCGATCGACCGCACCAGGCGCGGATGCAGAATCGCGGTCGCCCAGCAGACCAGGCCGCCGTCGGCATGCCCGACCAGGGTGGCTTCGCTGTAGCCGAGTGCGCGGATCAGGCCGGCGATATCGCCGGCCAGCGTCCAGCCGTCGTAACCCCGGGGCGGTTTATCGCTGTCGCCGTAGCCGCGCAGATCCACCGCGACCGCGTGATATCCGAGTTCGGCGAGCGCGGTGAGCTGATGGCGCCACGACCACCAGAAGTCGGCGAAACCGTGCAGCAGCACGACCAGCGGCGCCTCGGGGTCCGCGGGCGCGACACCCGCCACGTGCAGGCGGATACCGTTGGCGTGCACATCACGGTGTGCCCAGGAACCGTCGTAGCGGACGCTGGACGGGTCCGGTGCATTGTTCGACGCCACGCCGTCCGAGCGTAGTGAATCCCGCGGCGCGCCCGGTCGCTGCCCCGCTTACCGCGGCGACTTGTCCAGCGCGACCGCCTCGTCGTGGCTGCCGAACCCGGACGGGAGCACCGTGCGGGTCTGCTTGAGCGAATCGATGGTCTTCTCCGGGGCCCGCAGGCGTTTCACCTTGCGCCAGCCCAGCAGCGCCAGCAGCACGGTCACCAGGATCATGAACGCGAACACGATCCAGAACGCGGCCCACCGGGTGAGCCAGATGTCCAGGGTCTCGGCGACGGCGAAGAAGAAGAAGAAACTGCTGAACAGCAGGACCGTGAGTGCGGTGATGAAGAAGACGCTGCCCTGCAGGCCCTTCTTGATCTCCCCGGTGACCTCGGCTTTCGCCAGGGCCACCTCGGCGCGAACCAGAGTGGAGACCTGTTCGGAGGCGTCGCGGACCAGGCTGCCGAAGCTGGCCGATGCGTGCGGGTCGATCTCGGACAGCGGTATCGAGGTGACCGCGCCTCGTGCACCGTCTCCGTTACCGCCCTGTGTGACACTCACGTCGTCGACCCTCTCCCTGTCCGAACCTGCTCGGTCCTACTGTTCTGGTTCTAGCGCATCCGCGTCCCGCCGTGCTCGGTGGACACGCCCACGCCGCAACAGTAGCGCCGAACCCGCCAGCGATGCGCCCATGGAGGTCACCAGGACCGCGGCCTTGGCCAGTTCCGCGGAGGCCGGGTAGTCCTCGAGCGCCAGTTCTGCCACCAGCAGGCTAACGGTGAACCCGATCGCGCCGAGTACCGACAGGGCGAACATATCCCGATACCCCAGATACGCGGGACGTTTAGCGATCCCGAGGCGGATGGCGGCCCAGCTGACACCGAAGATGCCGATGATCTTCCCGAACAGCAGGCCGAGGATGATCGCCAGCGAGAGACGCTCGGTGAACAGGTCGCCGAGCACGTGCGTATTGAACGGGACCCCGGAGGCGAACAGCGCGAACAGCGGAACACACAGACCGGCCGAGATCGGCTGGACCCGGTGCTCCCAGCGGGTGGCCGGCGCCTCGTGTTCGCCTTCGTCGGGCCGGACCCGGGTGAGCAGCCCGCAGGCGACGCCGGCCAGGGTGGGGTGGATATGCGCTTCGTGCAGGGCGTACCAGCACACCAGCCCGATCGCGATATAGATCAGCGGCGAGGTCCAGCGCCGCTTCTGGGCCAACCACCAGGCCGCGCAGCAGGCGAGGGCGGCGAGCAACCAGGCGAAGGCCAGGCCTGTCGTGAAGAGCACCGCGATGAGCACGATCGCCATCAGATCGTCGACCACGGCGAGACTGAGCAGGAACACCCGGGCGCTGGCCGGGATCCGGGAACCGGTCATGGCCAGGACGGCGAGCGCGAAGGCGATATCGGTGGCCACCGGAATGGCCCAGCCCCGGTCCATCCCGTCCACACCGAACCCCACGCAGTAGGCGATGATCGCCGGGGTCACCACGCCACCGACCGCGGCGATGATCGGCAGCGCGGCGCGTTTCGGGTCGGCGAGTTCGCCGACCACGAGTTCGCGTTTCAGTTCGAGGCCGGCGACGAAGAAGAAGATGGCGAGCAGGCCGTCCTTCGCCCAGTCGGCGACGGTCAGGTCCAGGTGCAGCGGGGGGATCGGCAGATGGGTGTCCGCCAATGCCGTGTAAGTATCGCCCCACGGCGAGTTCACCCACAGCAACGCCACGGCGGCCGCGATCAGCAGCAGTGAGCCGCCGACCGTTTCGGTGCGAAGATATCTGGCGAGTTCCGACTGGGGGCGGCTGAGCACGGGATACCTTCCGGTCGACGGGCAAATACCGCGCCCGCCCGGGTAGCGGCATCTACCGAGGGCGCACGCCTATTTCGCCG
>NZ_JBSFRU010000203.1:0-11634 GCF_053589395.1 Nocardia sp. NPDC003345 | reverse complement strand
ACTGTTGAGTAACTTCCGGCTTCCGGGTGAGACAATTCGCACATTGCCGTCCCGCACAATGGTGACTTCGGCATTGAGAGGCCGTGTGTCCGCCGTAAATGGCGGCGCTTCGGCGTGGGTCCGGCCGGGAATGTGAAATCCGCTGCATACCAATGGTTTGTGGAAGAAACGCGCGCCGCGCAAAGGTTCTATGAATGGGTGAACGAGGGCGCGACGAACCAGCCGCACAACCCCCGTCCGGCCCTACAAAGGTAAACCTAACCTGTGTGATCTGGGCGCAACGCGCGGTAAGCCGAATTAGTTCCCCGATTGTCAGAGGATTAGAGTCCAGAACAGATCGGTTCAGGTTCGGCGGCGGCGAACCCCTCGACAGCGGCCCCGGTAGCCGGCCCTGTCGGCCGCGGGATGACCCGCCACCGAATATCCGGCCCCTTCCACACCGGTGCCGGGATCTGTGACCGGGTCCATCAACGATGTTGGAGGCACCGAACTCTATGACCACGATAGAAGCTCCGGCTCAGCCGAAGCGCAAAACGCTGTACCGAGGCGACCCCGGCATGTGGTCCTGGGCCCTGCACCGGATCACCGGTGTGACGGTCTTCTTCTTCCTGTTCGTGCACGTCCTGGATACCGCGCTCGTGCGGGTGAGTCCCGAGATGTACGACGAAGCGATCGAGATCTACAAGACCCCGATCGTCGCGCTCATGGAGATGGGCCTGGTCTTCTGTGTGCTGTTCCACGCGCTCAACGGTGTGCGAGTGATCCTGGTGGACTTCTGGTCCAAGGGTCCGCGCTATCAGAGGCAGATGCTGTGGGGCATCATCGGCCTGGTCGTCGTGCTCCTGGTGCCCTCGATCGGCCGCATGTTCTACCTACTGTTGACGGAGCACTGAGCCATGTCCGCACCTGTTATCGGTAAATCCCACGATCGTCCGGCCAGCCTGGACCTGCCGCGTTCCCCCCGGGCCCGCACCGGCGGCAACTTCGAGAAGAACGCCTGGCTGTTCATGCGCTTCTCCGGCCTGGCGCTGATCGTGCTGGTGCTCGGCCATATGGCGATCATGCTGCTGCTCGACGGCGGCGTGAAGCGGCTCAACTTCGCCTTCGTCGCGGGCCGCTGGTCCAGCCCGTTCTGGCAGATCTGGGACCTGTCCATGCTGTGGCTGGCGCAGCTGCACGGCGGAAACGGCCTGCGCACGGTCATCGCGGACTACTCCCGCAAGGATTCGACCCGCTTCTGGCTGAACACCCTGCTGGTGCTGTCGATGATCCTGATCATGGGCGTGGGCACCTACGTCATCTTCACCTTCGACCCCAACATCAGTTAGGAACGGGCCCCCTCGCATGAGTGAGAGCAGCGAACGAACCAGCGACGTTGTTGAGTCCCGACCCGTTCAGGAGCACCGCTACGACGTCGTGATCGTCGGCGCCGGTGGCGCGGGTATGCGGGCGGCCATCGAGGCGGGCCCGCGGGCACGGACCGCGGTGCTGACGAAGCTGTATCCGACCCGCAGCCACACCGGCGCGGCCCAGGGCGGTATGTGCGCGGCCCTGGCCAACGTCGAAGAGGACAACTGGGAGTGGCACACCTTCGACACGGTCAAGGGTGGTGACTACCTGGTCGACCAGGACGCGGCGGAGATCATGGCCAAAGAGGCCATCGACGCGGTGCTCGATCTGGAGAAGATGGGCCTGCCGTTCAACCGCACGCCCGAGGGCAAGATCGACCAGCGCCGGTTCGGCGGGCACACCCGCGACCACGGCAAGGCCCCGGTGCGCCGCGCGTGCTACGCCGCCGACCGCACCGGTCATATGATCCTGCAAACGCTGTACCAGAACTGCGTCAAGCACGACGTCGAGTTCTACAACGAGTTCTACGTGCTGGACCTGGTGCTGACCGATACCGATCGCGGTCAGGTCGCCACCGGTGTGGTGGCCTACGAGCTGGCCACCGGTGAACTGCACGTCTTCCACGCGAAGTCGATCGTCTTCGCCACCGGCGGTTCCGGCCGGATGTACAAGACCACCTCCAACGCGCATACGCTCACCGGCGACGGTATGGCGATCGTGTTCCGCAAGGGCCTGCCGCTCGAGGATATGGAATTCCACCAGTTCCATCCGACGGGCCTGGCCGGGCTGGGCATCCTCATCTCCGAGGCGGTCCGTGGCGAGGGCGGCATCCTGCGCAATGTGGACGGCGAGCGGTTCATGGAACGCTACGCGCCCACCATCAAGGACCTCGCACCCCGCGATATCGTCGCCCGTTCGATGGTGCTCGAGGTGCTCGAGGGCCGCGGCGCCGGGCCGAACAAGGACTACGTCTACATCGACGTGACCCACCTCGGCGAGGACGTGCTCGAGGAGAAGCTGCCCGATATCACAGAGTTCGCCCGCACCTACCTCGGTGTGGACCCGGTGAAGGAACTGGTGCCGGTGTTCCCCACCTGCCACTACGTCATGGGCGGTATCCCCACCCGGATCGAGGGCGAGGTGCTCAAGAACAACACCGATATCGTCCCCGGCCTGTACGCCGCCGGTGAATGCGCCTGCGTCTCGGTACACGGCGCGAACCGCCTCGGCACCAATTCGCTGCTCGATATCAACGTCTTCGGCCGGCGCGCCGGTATCGCCGCCGCGGAATACGCGCATCGCGCCGAATTCGTCGATATGCCGGAGAACCCCTCGCAGATGGTGCAGGAATGGCTCTCGCTGATCCTGTCCGACCACGGCAACGAGCGGGTCGCCGATATCCGGACCGAACTGCAGAAGTCGATGGACAACAATGCCTCGGTGTTCCGCACCGAGGACACCCTGAAGCAGGCCCTCACCGATATCCACGCGCTCAAGGAGCGCTACGCCCGGATCACGGTGCAGGACAAGGGCAAACGCTACAACAGCGATCTGCTCGAGGCCCTGGAACTGGGCTTCCTGCTGGAACTGGCCGAAGTCACGGTGGTCGGCGCGCTCAACCGCAAGGAGTCGCGTGGCGGGCACGCGCGCGAGGACTACCCCGACCGCGACGACGTGAACTTCATGCGGCACACGATGGCCTACAAGGAGGGCGCGGATCTCCTCTCCGATATCCGCCTCGACTTCAAGCCGGTGGTGCAGACCCGTTACGAGCCGATGGAGCGTAAGTACTGATGACCGCTGTAGCCGAGAATCCGACGGTCGCGAACCCGGCGCCGGTCCCCGAGGGTTCGACCATGATCACCGTCAAGGTGGCGCGGTTCAACCCGGAGGACGGTCAGGGGCAGCGCTGGGAGTCGTTCCAGGTGCCCGCGCTCTCGACGGACCGGTTCCTGAACATCCTCATCTACATCAAGTCCTACCTGGACGGGACCCTCACCTTCCGGCGCTCCTGCGCGCACGGGGTGTGCGGGTCCGACGCGATGCGGATCAACGGGGTCAACCGGCTGGCCTGCAAGGTCCTGATGAAGGACATGCTGCCGAAGAACGGTAAACCGGTCACCATCACCGTCGAGCCCATTCGCGGTCTGCCGGTCGAGAAGGACCTGGTCGTGGATATGGAACCGTTCTTCGACGCGTTCCGGGCGGTGAAGCCGTACCTCATCACCTCCGGCAACGAGCCGACCTACGAGCGGATCCAGAGCCAGGCCGACCGCGCCCGGTTCGACGACACCACCAAGTGCATCCTGTGTGCCTGCTGCACCACGTCCTGCCCCGTGTACTGGACCGACGGCAGCTACTTCGGCCCGGCCGCGATCGTGAACGCGCACCGCTTCATCTTCGACAGCCGTGACGAGGCCGCCCGCGAGCGCCTGGACATCCTCAACGAGGTCGACGGGGTGTGGCGCTGCCGCACCACCTTCAACTGCACCGATGCCTGCCCGCGCGGTATCGAGGTCACCAAGGCGATCCAGGAGGTCAAGCGCGCACTGCTGTTCGCGCGCTGATCGCCACCCGCTCCTGCTCCGCCCCCGCTGCCCACCGGCAGCGGGGGCGGCGTTGTTCGGCCGCTAGGAAGCTTGTTTTCCATCACACGAAGTTGATTATTCGGGTTCCCGAACTTAGCATTTCCTCAGCGGAAGGCGGTGGTTCGAATGCGTGTGATGGCCCGGATCGCCGCTGTCCTCACCACCGCCGCCCTCGCCACCGGGTGCGCGTCGTTCCATCTGCCGCGCACCGGTGAACCGGTGGTGCTCACCACCTTCACCGTGCTGGCCGATATCGCCCGGAACGTGGCCGGTGAGCACCTGCGGGTCGAATCGCTCACCAAACCCGGGTCCGAGATCCACGGCTACGAGCCGACACCCGGAGATATGAAACGGGCGGCCAAAGCCGATCTCATCCTGGACAACGGGATGAACCTGGAGGCCTGGTTCGATCAGTTCGTGGCCGATCTGGATGCCGAACGCGTCACCGTGAGCGACGGGGTCGCACCGGTGCCCATCACCTCCGACGCCTATGCGGGCAAACCGAATCCGCATGCCTGGATGTCGCCGTTGAACGTGCAGACCTATGTGGACAACATGGTCACCGCGTTCATCCGGATGGCGCCCGAACACGAAGCCGCGTTCCGCGACAACGCGGCGCGCTACAAACTCCGCCTGCAGCAGGTGCACGACGAACTCGTCGCCGCGCTCGGCGAGCTGCCGCGCCGGCAGCGGGCACTGGTGACCTGTGAGGGCGCGTTCTCCTACCTGGCGCGCGACGCGGGGCTGTCGGAGGCCTACATCTGGCCGGTCAACGCCGAGCGGCAGGCCACCCCGCAACAGATCACCCAGGTGATCGAATACGTCCGCGACCACGAGGTGCCCGCGGTTTTCTGCGAATCCACCGTCTCCGACGCGCCCATGCGGCGGGTCGTGGAGGCCACCGGCGCGCGGTTCGGCGGCGTCCTGTACGTGGATTCGCTGTCCACCGCCGACGGTCCGGTCCCGACCTATCTGGATCTCATCCGGCACGACGCCGAGACGATAGCCGCCGCACTCACCGGGAGCAGGCCATGACAGTCCCCGCGATCGAGGTGGACGGTGTCTCCGTCTACTACGGAGAGGTCCAGGCGCTGGACCGGGTCGAACTGACCCTGGACCCGGGCCGGGTGTGCGCGCTCGTCGGCATGAACGGGTCCGGGAAATCGACCCTGTTCAAAACCCTGATGGGAATGGTCACGCCCGCGCGCGGCACCGTCCGGGTGGACGGCGGCAAACCGGCCGCCGCGCGCCGGTCCGGAGTGCTCGGTTACGTCCCGCAGAGCGAGGCCGTCGACTGGTCGTTCCCGCTGTCGGTGCGCGATGTGGTGACCATGGGGCGTTACGGGCGGATGGGCTTCACCCGCCGGGCGGGCCGCGCCGACCGGGCCGCGGTCGACGACGCGCTGGAACGGGTCGAACTCGCCGAGCTGGCGAACCGGCAGATCGGAAGACTGTCCGGCGGCCAGCGTAAACGAGCCTTCGTCGCCCGCGGGATCGCCCAGGGCGCGCGAATCCTGCTACTGGACGAACCGTTCGCCGGGGTCGACAAACGGTCCGAGGCGACGATCACCGCACTACTGCGCGGGCTGGCCGCCGACGGTGCCACGGTGCTGATCTCCACTCATGACCTGCACGCCCTGCCGGGCCTGGCCGACGAAGCGGTACTGCTGATGCGCCGGGTGCTCGTGCACGGCAGCCCGGAGGAAGCGCTGCGCCCGGAGAATCTCGCGCTGGCCTTCGGTCTCGACGTCACCGAGCCGCGGTGATCGCGATGGACCTGCTCGAATTCTTCCTCGAACCGCTGCGCTACGCGTTCATGGTGCGCGCACTAACCACGAGTATCGTCGCGGCCGTCGTCTGCG
The DNA here is from genome assembly GCF_053589395.1 of Nocardia sp. NPDC003345. Lineage (NCBI taxonomy): Bacteria > Bacillati > Actinomycetota > Actinomycetes > Mycobacteriales > Nocardiaceae > Nocardia > Nocardia sp. NPDC003345. The sequence goes on along the minus strand of NZ_JBSFRU010000203.1, from coordinate 5,834 downwards.
GGCTGCTGTCGTGCTGGCTGGTACTGGTGGGCTGGTCGCTGATGGGCGACGCCGTATCGCACGCCGTCCTGCCCGGGGTGGTACTCGCCTATATCGCCGGAGTGCCGTTCGCCGTCGGCGCGGTGGTCTTCGGATTCCTGGCCGTCGGGTTGATCGGGCTGGTCCGCGACACCAGCCGGATCAAGGAGGACGCCGCGATCGGCATCGTGTTCACCACCCTGTTCGCCCTCGGCCTGGTACTCATCTCGGTGACCCCCAGCGATACCGATCTCAACCACATCATCTTCGGCAATCTCCTCGGCGTCGGTCCGGAGGAACTGCTCCAGATCGCGATACTGGCCGCGGTGGTCTTCGGGGCGCTGGTACTCAAACGCCGCGATTTCACGCTGTACGCCTTCGACCCCACCCACGCGTACGCACTGGGCCTGAACCCCCGCGTCCTGGGCGCGGCACTGCTCGGCCTGCTCGCCCTGACCTCGGTGGTGGCACTGCAGGCGGTCGGGGTGATCCTGGTGGTCGCCATGCTCATCATCCCCGGCGCCACCGCGTATCTGCTCACCGAACGATTCGGCCGCATGCTGGTCCTCGCGCCCGCCCTCTCGGGATGCTGCGCGGTGGTCGGCCTGTACGTGAGCTACTACGCCGATACCGCGCCGGGCGCGACCATCGTGCTGGCGCAGGGGGCGGTCTTCACCGCCGTCTACCTGTTCGCGCCGCGGCAGGGGCTGATCGGTGCCCGGATCGCCGCCCGCCGGCGGTGGCGCGGTAGTGCGGCGGCGCGGCCCGGCGAAGTCGCCGAACCGCTCGGCTGACGCCGGGCCGCGCCTCACAGCATCGATTCCTCGAAGGGTGCCGCGCGCCGCCAGTCCTCACCCGCTATCACCACGTGGTCGAGAAAACGCAAACCGACCGTGCCCGCGGCCGCGGCCAGCAGAGTACTGACGCGCCGGTCGTCGACGCTCGGCGTCGGATCACCGGACGGGTGATTGTGTGCCAGCGCGAACGCGCGGCCGTCGTGGCGGAGCACGGTGTTCAAGATCTCCCGGACCGGGACCGCGACCTCGTCGATCGCACCCTCGGCCACGAATACGCGCCGTCGCGGCCGGTTGCGGGAATCGCAGATCAGGACGAGTAACCGCTCGACTCGCGCACCCGCGAACAGTGGCCGGGCCGCCCGGGCCACATCCTCGGCCCGGGACAGCGGCGGCAGGCTCCCGGCACCGTCGCGGGCCCGGGCGGCGAGCTGGAAGGCGGCACTGATCGCGGCGGCCTTGGCGGCGCCGATACCGGGGCGCCGGGCCAGCTCCTCCGGCCGGGCCGCCGCCAGACCGGCCACCCCGCCGAACTCCGCGAGCAGCGCGAACGCGAGGTCTACGGCGCTTTCGCCGCGCCGGCCCTGCCCCAGCAGCAGCGCCAGTAGTTCACCGTCGCTGAGTGCCTGTGGTCCGAGCGTGCACAGACGCTCCCGCGGTCGTTGCGATACGGGTAGATCGGTGATCGTTCCCGGCATGATTCCCCCTCCAGCGTCCGTGCATCCGGATCATGCCAGTGCGGACCGACAGGCCCGCGACCTTCCGGGCGCGGGTTGCTGCCCGACTGCTCAGGTGGCGGGTTGCGGTGGGCGGTTCAGGGCCGAAGCGGCCAGCCGCTCGAAATGCCGTAGCTGCCGCTCGTGCACCACGATGCGGCGCAACGCTTCGTGGATCGTCGCCTTGCTCGTCGCCGTACCCATGATGGCGCCGGCGGCCGCCAGCAGGTCTTGATCCAGATCGATCCGCACTGTCGGCATGCGTCCTCCTTCGTACAACCGCCCATGGTGCGGCGGCGTGCCGCCCCCCTGCCGGAACCGCTCCCGGCCGGGTCTGCGCTACGACAACGCCGCTGGCCAGACAGTTTGCCCAGTCGATGCCGGTTTGACGACGAAATGGCCGTCGTGTGTCCAACTCGAGACCTGGGCCCGGTCGCGACCGGCGTGTCCGCCGCCCGGCGAGTCGCGGGTCAGCGGGCGTCGAGGCGGGACTCGAAAGCGCGCTCCAGGTCACGCCACGCCTTGGCCTCGGCGTCGAAGGGCGGATTGGGCGCCATCCGGGTCGGGTCCGGGTTCAGCAGGTAGGAGACGTACCAGCCGAGCGGGGTGGACTTCGCCAGCGCCTGTTCGACCGAATCGTCGTCGGCGTAGTCGGCGGCGTCGGTGAACAGTTCGAGCACCAGATCCAGTTGTTCGCCGTCGACGGCGCGCGGGCCCTCGGCGAGATCGTCGGCCAGGCCGGGCAGTACGTAGACGTTCTCGTCGGTGACCTCGACCTCCAGGGAACCGTCGACCGCGGCGGTCTGGACCTCGGCGAAGGTGCTGATCTGGACCAGATCGTGCTCGTGATCGTCGGCCAGGTAGCGGGCGAGGGCGCGTTCGCTGGCGAATACCGAGATGCTCTTGCGGGCGCCGAGGAAGATCGGCTCGTCGTCCAGATAGCAGCGCAGCGTGAAGTATTCGGCCTCGCTGGTGACGATCTTGACAGGGTCGATACCGACCTCCTCCCAGAAGGTCAGCTCGTCTTCGTCGTCCTCGTCTTCATCGTCGTCGTCCTCGTCGAGGTCGACCGGCTCGAAATCGCTGTCGTCGTCGGAATCGGCCGCATCGTCGGCGTCCACCTCGTTCTCTTCGGCGGCCAGCAACTCGGCTTCGGCGAGAGCGACGGCTTCGGCGTCGACATCCGGGACCTGGACCACCGAATCGATGGCATCCAGTACATCGTCCCAGCTCTTGGCGACGGCGGCGCCGATCCGGTCCCACAGCTCCAGGCCTTCGCGGCCGGCGAACATATGGGTCCCGCCGGCCAGCGCACCCAGCGAAGGATGCGAGCCGAAGAACTTCGTCACCGCCTCCAGTTCGCAGACCTCGCCGATATTGCGCACCATGGCCAGGGTGTCTTCCAGTTCGGCGATGGTGTCCACGTCCGGCTCCCCGGCGGCCAGCTCGGGCACTCCGACCAGGTCGAACGAGTAGTTGTCCTCCGGTTCGAGTTCGGCCGGGGAAAGACCCGCGACGACCTTCCATGCCGGATGGTCGACCAGATCGTTATCGGAATCGGTCCGGATGAAGGCTGCCAGTTCGGCTACCGACTCGAAGCCGTACAGGGCATCCTCATGTCCTAGGAACGCTTCCCACTCGTCGTCACCGTCACGCCAGCGCGGTGCCCACAAGGTGACGAGATCGCCGTCGGTCAGACCGAGCTCGATCGGGACGATGTCTCCAGAAGCCATGTGCGGAAGCCTAACGGGCGCTGTTGGCGAAGGCCATCCGCAGTCCGCGCGGACCCGCTACGTGACCGGCGCCGGGCCCGGTGGTCGCCTGATTCAGGCACCCTCCGGTGCGGTTCCGGCCGGCCCCGGCGCTCCCTCGGCGGACGGGAACGATTCGTTCAGCGCGGCAATAACGCTCGAACGCTGATTGCCCGCGTCCTCGGCGGCCTGCCGGCCGGCCCAGATGATGAGCTGCGCGGTTTCGGCCGGCGGCAGCGACGTGACCGCCTCGCTCAGTCGCAGGCCGACCAGGGCGCCGTCGCTGTCGATCTCCACCGAGACCATCCCGTCCTCGGTGGTGAAATGGCCGCGTACCTGTTTGAGCCCGTACAGCGCCGCTTCGAGCGCTTCGAGTTTCTGTGTGGCCCCGGCGACCAGGGCATCCATTTCCGCGCTCATACTGCTTCCCTTTCGGATCCCGGTGACCGTCGGCGCTCGCGTGCTGTGCGACGGCCGCTCATACCGGCCGCATCCAACTCGTCGGGCCGGTATCGGCATCGTCCATCCGGTCCAGTTCGTCCACGGCCTGCTGGCGGGTCGGCAGGCCCAGCTGGTCCAGGATGTCGGCCGGCATACCGTTCTCCTCCAGGAGTTCTCGTCGTTTGGCCTTGGCCGCGATGGTCGAGCGGCGGGTCAGCCGCAGGATCTCGTCGGCGAGAGCCTGTGCGCCGTACCGGTATTCACTGCGCTCGAAGGTGATCTCCACCGGCATTCCCTGATCGGTGGCACGTACCGACAGGGTGCCGGCGCGGTTGCGGCTACCCGCCACCGTGACATTCGGCACCTCGGGAATCTGCTGCTCGCTCATATGCTGTCCACTCATAGTGATCGGATATCCGCCCTGGTCACCGCGTCAGCGGTGGCCCGGCGGCTCATTCGGTGGGCCGGTAGAAGCCGTAGAATTCCATCCCGCTGTTCTCGGTGCGGATGGCGCCGACCTGCACCGGATCACCGGCTTCGACCAGTTGCCCGTTTCCGATCACCATGGCCACGTGACCGTCCCAGACCGCCAGATCGCCGGGCATCAGATCGCCCGCCGACACCGGGGTGGCGCCGTTGGCCTGCTCGTGCGCGAGACGCGGCAATTCCACCCCGGCCTCGCCGTAGGCGTACTTCGTCATACCGCTGCAGTCGAGCCCGGACCCGGGGGTGTTGCCGCCCCAGACGTAAGGGGTCCCGACCGTGCCGAGTGCGGCCTTCACTGCGGTGGCGGCCTTTTCGTTCGGGGCCTCGACCACGCTGCCGTCGGGCAGGGTGATCTTCACGCCCTCGCCCTCGGCGGTCTGCCCGGCGGAGGTGGTGGTCTTGTTCGGGGTGCCCGCGCTCGTGGTGGTCGTGGTGGTGGATCCGCTCGGACCCGCCAGGGCGGTACTCATCAGATTCCCGGCCACCCCGGCCACACTGCTCAGTCCCGATGACACCGTGGACAGCGCCTGCGTGCTCACGGGCGCGGTATTCGCGGCAGACGGGGTGGTGGGCGGCGGGGTGAGTTCGTTCATCGAGGCGGTCTGGGTCTGCAGATCGTTCTGGACCCGGCCCACCACGCCCAGTGCTTGGCCTAGGTGGTCGATAGCCGATCCCACGAGCAGCGACAGCCCGGCCGGGGTGCCCAGGGTGGGCGCCGCGGCGGTCGCGGTGTTCACGAACGATTGCGCGATGGCGGTGAGATCCTTGTTCCCGGTTTCGACATGGGCCGCCGCCTGACCCATGACGGTGGCCATCTCGTTGCCTCGATCCGAGATGGTGGCGGCGGTGGTCTGCACCCGCAGTGCCTTCGAGGTGGCGGCATCGGCGCCGGTGCCGTCCCACGCGGTGTTCATCTGATTGATACCGCTTCGGCCCAGCGTATGGACCTGATCGATGGCGGTGGAGGCGGAGCGCAGCGCGTCTCCGGGCCCGCCCGTGGACAGGACTCCGGTCCCGAAACTGGAGAGCAGATCGAAGATCGGCTTGGCCAGCGCGGTTATATCGATCACCGGTTACTCCCCGGCGGTGGCGCGCAGAGCCGCGGCGTTACCGGAATCGGCCTCGGCGTAGCTGACGGCGGCCACACCCGCCGCGCCGCTCATCGTGCCCAGGACCGCCGACAACTGGCCGATCGTCGCCACGTGACCCGCGTGGGCGGCGGTGTAGGCGGCCAGGAAATCACCGCCGACCAGGCCGAAGATCGGGCCCAGGATCGCCGGGGCGGCCCCTGTCGCGCCGGCCCCCGCCGCCGCCAGTTCGCCGGACATGATCCCGGTCGTCGCGCCATAGGCCGCGATGCCGTCGGCATCGGCCGAGATGTTCACCATCAGAGGTTCCCCCATCGACTTCGTTAACGGGCAGAGTATGTCATCCACCGGTTTCGACGCACCGGCTTCCCGCGTGGTTCCGCGAAATTCGCCACACGCGGAAATCCTCGCCGAGACAGCGGTGCCGGTGTGCTCGACCTTATCGTTTCGGCATGCGTACGCACACCCTGGATCATCCGCTCGTGGCGATCCTGCTGACCACGCTCCGCGACGAACGCACGCCCGATCCCGCCTTCCGGG
>NZ_JBSFRU010000202.1:0-11713 GCF_053589395.1 Nocardia sp. NPDC003345 | reverse complement strand
GGAGATCACCGCGCGGTCGGCGCAGAACATCGGATGCAGCGGTTCCAGGGCGAGGCGGACGCCGCGCTCGGCCGCGTAGGGCACCAGCTGCGCGAGCCGTTCGTCCACCCGCCCGCGTGCGGCGGCGAGGTCGCGGTCCGGCATTCCGCCGACCACCATCACCAGTTCCCGCGTGCCCAGTGTCGCCGCGTCGTCGATGGCGCGGCGGTTGTCGTCGAGTGCCGCGCCGCCCGCGCCCGGTTCGGTCAGGAAACCGCCGCGGCACAGACTGGAGACCCGCAACCCCGCATCGGCGACGATCTTCGCCGCGGTGGCGGCCCCGATCTCGTCGACCCGATCGCGCCACAGCCCGATCGCGCCGAGCCCCGCCCGGGCGGCACCGTACACCGCCTCCGCGAGGGTCCACCGCTTCGTCGTCGCGGTGTTCAACGACAGCGACCGGTATGGCGCCGCCGTATCGAACGGGATTTGTTGTACCGCGGTAGATGTCATGAGCCGATTCCGTTCAGTTCGAGATAGACCCGCATGCGGTGCGCGGCCAGTTCCGGGTCCGACAGCAACCCCGCCTTGTCCGCGAGCCGGAACAGTTCGGCCAGATGCGGTACGGACCGGCCGGTGGACAATCCCGCCACCATCACGAAACCCGGTTGCCTGCCGTTGAGCCACGACAAGAACGCGATACCGGTCTTGTAGTAGTACGTCGGCGCGGCGAAGATATGCCGGCCGAGATCCTGGGTGGCGCCGAGTATCTCCGAAGCTCGCGTCACGTTGCCGTTGTCGAGTTCCTGTAGCGCGGTGGACGCGGCCGGGTAGATCGCCGCGAAGATACCCAGCAGTGCGTCCGAATGCCCCTGGGCGTCGCCCGTGATGAGCTCGGGGTAGTTGAAATCGTCGCCGGTATAGAGCCGTACCCCGTCGGGCAGCGCGCGTCGGAGCGCGATTTCGTGGGCCGCGTCGAGCAGCGAGACCTTGACCCCGTCGATCTTCGATCGGTTGTTCTCGATGAGGGTGCGAAACGTCTCGGTGGCCGTATCGATATCGGCGCTGCCCCAGTATCCGCGCAGCGCGGGATCGAACATGGTGCCCAGCCAGTGCAGGATCACCGGCCGATCCACACCTGCCAGTAGTTTCTCGTAGACGTGGAGGTAGTCGGCGGCCGAACGGGCGACCTGGACGAGTGCCCGCGATGCCATCAGGATCACCTGCGCTCCGGCATCGGTCACCACGTCGATCTGCTCGCGGTAGGCGTCCACGATCCGGGCCAGTCCTGCCGATCCGGCGGGCAGCCCGGCGGGGTCGAGCTGATCGGTTCCGGCTCCGCAGGCGAGCCGGCCGCCGGCCGATACCGCCTCGGCGCCGGTTCGGCGGATCAATTCCGCTGTCGCCTGCCAGTCGAGGCCCATCCCGCGCTGGGCGGTGTCCATGGCGTCGGCGACACCGAGCCCGTAGGACCATAATTCGTGCCGGTAGGCCAGTGTCGCGTCCCAATCGACCGCCGCGGGGTAACCGGGGGTGTTGTCGGCCGTCGGCCGCGGAATCACATGCGCGGCAGCGAAAGCCACCCGGGAGGTGATCGGGCGGGCCGGCTTCGTCCAGGCGCCCGGCGCCCCGAGAACATACGGTTCGAGCCGGTCGGCGACGGGCAGCACGACCGAGACGCCGGTGGACGCCGCGGTCACAGGGTGACCTCCGGGACCTGGATCCGGCGGCCTTCGGCGGAACTGCGCAGCCCGAGTTCGGCGAGCTGGACACCGCGCGCGGCGGAGAGCAGCCCGTAGCGGTGCGGCCGTTCGTGCACCACATCGGTGAGGAATTCCTCCCACTGCAGCTTGAAACCGTTGTCCAGATCCGCGTTCGCGGGTACTTCCAGCCATTGCTCCCGGAACGGCTCGGTGACCGGCAGATCCGGATTCCAGACCGGTTTGGGGGTATGCGCGCGCTGCTGCGCGACACAGGTGCGCAGGCCGGCGACGGCGGAGCCGTGCGTTCCGTCGATCTGGAACTCGACCAGTTCATCGCGGTACACGCGCACCGCCCACGACGAGTTGATCTGGGCGATGACGCCGTTCTCCATCTCGAAGATCCCGTAGGCGGCATCGTCGGCGGTGGCCGTGTACGGCTTCCCCTGTTCGTCCCAGCGGGTGGGGATATGCGTCGTCGCTTTCGCGGTGACCGCCTCGACCTTGCCGAGCAGGCCCTCGAGCACATAGTTCCAGTGGCAGAACATATCCACGACGATCCCGCCACCGTCCTCGGCTCGGTAGTTCCAGCTGGGACGCTGGGCGGGCTGGCCGTCGCCTTCGAAGACCCAGTAACCGAACTCCCCGCGCAGTGAGAGGATCCGGCCGAAGAAACCTTCGTCGACGAGTCTGCGCAGCTTCACCAGGCCGGGCAGGTAGAGCTTGTCGTGCACCACTCCGGCGGTGACGCCGGCGTTCGCGCCCACCCGGGCGAGCTCGACGGCTTCGGTCAGCGTCTCGGCGGTCGGTTTCTCGGTGAAGACATGTTTGCCCGCCTTCATCGCCGCCGCGAGGGCCTCGGCGCGCCGTGCGGTGACCTGCGCGTCGAAATAGATATCGATGGACGGATCGGCGATGACGGCGGCCGCGTCGGTACTCCATTCGGCGATACCGTGCTGTTCGGCGAGTTCGGCCAGTTTGGCGGCATTACGACCGACGAGGATGGGTTCCACCGCAACGCGGGTGCCGTCGGGCAGCAGCAGTCCACCGCTGTCGCGGATGGGCAGGATCGATCGCATCAGATGCTGGCGGTAGCCCATGCGGCCGGTGACGCCGTTCATGGCGATGCGTAGCGTGCGCGGGGGAGTGGAATCGGGCATTGGTATGTGCCTCTTCTGATTTGCGTGGCTGACGACCGCAGAACGGGTCGTGGGCGATGCGGAGGAACCCGCTTACGCCGAGTGGACGAGACAGCGTCGGAATGCGCTTTCCAAGCTATGCTAGTCGCGAAGTCCGGTCAACCCCCATACGTACCGAGAGAACGAGGCACGAAGCCATGGCGGCTGTGAGATTGCAAGATGTCGCGACCCGCGCGGGTGTCTCCCAGGCGACCGCCTCCCGGGTACTCAACGGCTCGTCGCGGGTGCCCGGCGAGGGTGTCGCCGACCGTGTCCGGGCCGCGGCCGCCGAATTGGGCTATGTGGCGAATGCCCAGGCCCAGGCCCTCGCGCGCGCATCGACCGGGCTCATCGGGCTCGTCGTGCACGATATCGCCGATCCGTACTTCTCCTCGATAGTGCAGGGCGTCCAGGCCGCCGCGCGCCGGGCCGGAAAGCTCGTGCTGCTGGCCAGTACGCAACGTGATTTCGATATCGAACGGGAATCCGTGAGCACCTTCATCTCGCATCGCGCGGATGCGATCATCCTGGCGGGTTCGCGCCAGAGCGGTGATCTGGACCGTGACCTCGAGAAGGAGTGCGCGCGGTATCTGGAGAACAGCGGCAAGGTCGTGGTGATCGGGCAGCCGCTATCCTTCGGTGCCGCGGTGGAACCCGAAAACCACTCGGCATCAGCGGAATTGGCGCACGCGCTGCTCGGTCTGGGGCACCGGGATTTCGCCGTCATCGGAGGTCCGGGCCATATCAGGACGGCTGTCGATCGGCGCAACGGGTTCGTCGAAGCGCTCGCGGCGCAGGGGGTGACACCGCTGGTGGAGATCGCGGGAGACTTCTCGCGTGACGGTGGTTTCAGTGCCGCGCGGCGCCTCGCCGCCGCCCTGGAGCTGCGTCCCGGGCCGGCCACTGCCGCCGCGCCCTGTGTTTTCGCCGTGAGCGATGTGATGGCGATCGGGGCGATCGCGGCGTGGCGTGAACTCGGGCTGGCGGTCCCCGGCGACGTCTGTGTCGCCGGTTTCGACGATATCCCGACGCTGCGCGACCATGTGCCCGGTCTGTCGACGGTGGCGCTACCCCTGGCCGATATCGGTGAGCGGGCCGTGGCGCTCGCGCTGGACGGCTCCGCCACCGTCTCGCGTACCCGCGAATTCGTGCCCGGCCGGGTCATCCTGCGCGAAAGCAGCGTGCTGCGCACGCCCTGACCTGCGGCAATCGGAACCCCTTGACACTGTGGGTCGGATCACACTAGCCTCGTTCACAGCTTCGGAAAGCGCATTCCCGGCGGGTGTAGTGCGAACCCCGCTCCACTACTAGCTTTAGGACCCCAGATGGCGGTAGTCACGTCCGTCGAGGCCAGTTCCTCCGCGCCGAAAGCGACGCAACCCGTCCGCGCCCGGCGCCGGAAGCTCCCATCCCTGTCGAATATGTGGTCGAGTATATGGCGGCCGCTCGCCCTGGTGGCGGTGCTCGTCATCGCCTGGTGGGCCGTTACCGAGTTCGAATTCGTCGAGCCCTATATTCTGCCGTCGCCGGCCGATACCTGGCGCACCGCCGCCGACAATTCGGCATACCTGCTCCAGAACACCTGGGTGACGACCTACGAAACGGTGGTCGGCTTCGTGATCGCCGCTGTGATCGGTGAAATCGTCGCACTGGTGATGATCTACTCACGCGGTGTCGAGCGGACGATGTACCCGCTCATTCTCTTCGCGCAGGTCATCCCGAAAATCGCGATCGCCCCGCTGTTCATCGTATGGCTCGGCTTCGGCACCAGCCCCAAGATTCTCGTCGCCGTACTGATGGCCTTCTTCCCGATCGTCATCTCCGGTATGGCCGGACTGCGCTCGGTGGATCCCGAAATTCTCGAGCTCACCTCCACCATGGGCGCGAGCAATTGGAAGACGTTCGTGAAAGTGCGTTTTCCGGCGTCGCTGCCACAGCTGATGTCCGGCCTCAAGATCGCCGCCACGCTCGCGGTCACGGGTGCGGTCGTCGGTGAATTCGTGGGCGCGAACGAAGGGCTCGGCTATGTGATTCTGCAGGCGAACGGAAATATCGACACCGCGATGCTGTTCGCCGCCCTGATCATCATGTCCCTGCTGGGCACCATCCTGTTCGCGATCATCGAAATCGCCGAGCAGTTCCTCATTCCATGGCACGCCTCCCGTCGATCCACGGCCTCGGTCGCCGGCGCGGTATGAGCAAGTCGAACACCCCGTATCCGGGCCACAGCTGGAGAACTCGTATGAAATTCGGAATTCGCACACTCACGACGATCGGCGCCGCCGCGGTGGCATCGGTCCTGGTATTGACAGGCTGCGGGGGCGGCGGCGCCGGCGCGAAGGATCCCGGCACCGACGGGAACACCACCGCGGTGTCCCTGATGCTCAACTGGTACCCCTACGGCGAGCACGCCCCGTTCTATTACGGGGTGCAAGAGGGCATATTCGCCAGGCACGGTATCGATCTGAAGATCTCGGCCGGACAGGGTTCCACCAAAACCGCGCAGGCCACCGGTTCCGAGCAGACCGATTTCGGCTGGGCCGATACACCGGCCGTCCTCAGCAATATCGACAAGGGCGTCAAGATCGAGAGCGTCGGCGTCTTCCTGCAGACCACGCCCTCGGCAGTGCAGGTATTCGCCGATTCGGATATCCGGACCCCGGCCGATCTGGCAGGTAAGACCATTGCCGTCTCCGCGGGTGACGCCCCGACCACGACGTTCCCGGTCTACCTCGACAAGGCGGGCGTTCCGGCGGATCGGGTGACCCAGCAGAGCCTCGACTCGGCGGGCAAGATGTCGGCGATGCTGGCGGGTCGCGTCGACGGGCTCATCGGATTCGCGCACGACCAGGGCCCCACCATCGCGAACAAGAGCGGTAAAGAGGTCCGTTACCTGCGGTATTCGGAGCAGGGCCTGAACTTCTTCAGTAACGGCCTGATCGCGAACCGGGCCACCATCGAATCCTCGCCCGAGCTCGTACAGGCCATGGTGGACGCGACGAGCGAGGCGTTCGCCGCCGCGGTGGCGAACCCGGAGGCGGCGGTGGCCGCGATGGCGGGCAAGGATCCGCAGCTGCCGCCGCAGCAGGTACTGCTCCAGCAGTGGCAGCAGACCATCCCGCTGCTCACCACACCGGAGACCGCGGGTAAGGCGCCGGGGACCAATTCCGAGGCGGACTGGCGCGCCACCGTCGAGGTCCTCAGCGGCGCGAAGCTGCTCGACAAGACCGAGGACCCGGCCAAGTACTGGGCATCGCAGTTCACACCCACCAGCAAGCCGTGACCGGAGCAGGTGACGATATGACAACCTCCGACACCATCGCCCGCACCGATACCGCTGTCGCGGTAGACGGTCTGACCGTACGGTTCTCGTCCAAACGCGGCGAGGTCACCGCATTGCACGATGTCGATCTGCACGTTCGCCGGGGCGAATTCGTCTCGATCGTCGGACCGTCCGGTTGCGGCAAATCGACACTGCTGAAGGTCGTCGCCGGTCTCACCGACCCGAGCGGGGGCGGCGTCGAACTCGCCGGCGCCCCCGTGCGTGGGCCGCAGCGCAATATCGGTTACGTCTTCCAGCGCGCCGCACTGCTGGAGTGGCGGACCGTGGGCAAGAACATCCTGCTCCAGGCCGAAATGCGCGGTTTGGACAAACGCGCGGCCGCGGCCGAATGCGCGCGTCTCATCGAGATGACCGGGCTCGGCGGATTCGAGAACGCTCTCCCGCACGAACTCTCCGGTGGGATGCAGCAGCGTGTCTCGCTGTGCCGGGCGCTGCTGCACAAACCGGAAGTACTGCTGATGGACGAGCCGTTCGGCGCTCTCGACGCGCTCACCCGGGAACGGATGAACGTCGAACTGCATCGGATCTGGCGGGAAACGGGCACCACGGTGCTGCTGGTGACCCATTCGGTCGCCGAGGCCGTCTACCTCGCCAACCGGGTGGTCGTGATGAGCCCGCGGCCGGGCCGGATCGTCGAGCAGCTCGATGTCGATCTGCCCGCGCACCGGAAATACGCCGCGACGATGGAGACACCGGAATTCATGACGGTCGCCAACCGGGTCCGGGATCTGCTCGGCTCGGCGGCGGCAGCGGACTGATACCGGATCCTCGCCCGACCCACCGACAGGAAGCCGATCGCGTGAGGGTTCTGCTCGCCCCGGACAAGTTCAAAGGAAGCCTCTCCGCGGCCGAGGTCGCCGACCGGCTGGCGGCGGGTCTGGTGGCGGCCGGGGCGAGCGGTTACCGGATGCCGGTGGCCGACGGCGGAGACGGAAGCGTCGACGCCGCGGTGGCGGCCGGGTTCGTGCCGTATCCGGTGACGGTGGCCGCAGCGGCGGGGACGCCGAGATACGGGCGCATCGCCGTCCGCGACGGCACCGCGGTGGTCGAGGTCGCCGATACCTGCGGTCTCGCCACCCTGCCGAACGGTCGTCTGTTGCCCCTGGATGCGAGCAGTCTCGGTATGGGACAGGCCATCTCGCAAGCATTACGGTATCGGCCGCGCCGAGTTGTGCTCGCCCTCGGCGGCAGTGCGAGTACCGACGGCGGTATGGGACTGCTCGCGGCCCTCGGCTTCACCTTCGCCGATGCGAGCGGAGTACGACTGCGCGGGTGCGGTCGGAATCTGGGGCGGGTTCACACTGTCGACTCGTCGCGGGCGGTGCGCCTGGCCGGGGTCGAGCTCGTGGTCGCCGGCGATGTCACCAACCCGCTGCTCGGACCGGACGGGGCGGCAGCGGTGTACGGGCCGCAGAAGGGGGCCACCGACACCGAGGTGCGGTTTCTCGAAACCGGTCTGCGCAACCTCGTTCGGGCGTTCTCCCGCAGCGGCCATCCGCAGGCGTCCGCCGCCGCGGCCACGGCCGGTGCGGGCAGCGCCGGCGGTATGGGGTTCGCCGCGATACTGCTCGGTGCCACGGTCGTCTCGGGCGCCGAGTACTTTCTCGACCTGCTGGAATTCGATCGGCACCTGGCCGAGGCCGACCTGGTGGTGACCGGAGAAGGAAGTATCGACGAGCAGACCGCGAACGGGAAACTGCCCGCGGTGGTGGCCCGCCGCGCCCACCCGGTTCCGGTCGTCGCCGTCGCCGGCCGGAGCACGCTGTCTCCGGATCGGTGGGGGCCGGCGGGATTCACGACGGTCCACTCCCTCGGCGACTACACCGACCGCGATACCGCCGGTGACCCCGAACTCACCCGGCGATTGCTGACCCGGATCGGCCGGCGGATCGGCAGTATGACCACCACGGTGCCCTGAGCTCGGACCGGACGCCTCCGTAACCGCTACGCGCGCTTGTGAATTCATCCGTGAGTTCTGGCGGCAGAGGAATTGGGGGCACGCGTCGCGCGCTGCGCGCTGCTAGCTTTTCGCCTGGATATCCGGCAGATGATATCCAGGCGAGGACGGGCAGGTCATGAGCGACGAAGGCACCCCACCGCATCCGGATCTGGTGGAGCGGCTGGTGCGGTATTTCGGTGTGGTGACGGCCACCCGTCTAGGGCCGGATGACGACTATTTCGGTATGGGTCTGGTGAATTCACTCCGGGCCCTGGAGATCGTCGCCTACCTCGAGGGCACTTTCGGCATCGAGATCGAGATCGACGACCTGGACCTGGACAATTTCCGGACGGCGCGGCGCGCGGCCGCCTTCGTCACCCGCAAATGCGGTCCGGCCGCCGGCCTCGGTGCGGGCAGGTGAGCCGGCTGGAATCGCTGCTGCGTCGCGCCGCCACGGGGGCGGCCGAATGGGACAGCACGGGAATGCCGCGGGAGATGGTCGCCGCCGCGGCGGAAGCGGGCGTGCTCGGCATGGACAGCCCGGCGCGTTACGGCGGTCGCGGGGCGGACGCGTCGGAAACCGGCCGGACGGCGGCCGAACTGGGCGCGGTGTGCACGTCGCTGCGTTCGCTGTTCACGGTGCAGGGCCTGGTCGCCGCGACGATCAACCGCTGGGGTACCCCCGGACAGCGCACGCACTGGTTGCCCGGGTTGACCGGTGGCGAGCAGGTCGCCGCGCTCGCGGCGACGGAAGCCGGAGCGGGCAGCGACCTTTCGGGAATCACCACCCGCTTCACGGGCGCCGGGCCCGAGCGACGTGTATCCGGCCGCAAGCTATGGGTCACCTTCGGGGCGCTGGCCGATGTGGTGCTGGTGGTGGGGCGATCCGACGACGGCCCGGTCGCCGCGCTGGTGGAGACGGATCAGCCCGGCGTGCGGGTGGAACCGGTGACCGATCAGCTGGGGATGCGGGGCGCGCGCCTCGCGCATCTGGCCTTCGACGCGGTGCGGGTGCCCGCCGGGAACATGATCGGCAGAGCGGGTTTCGGCCTGTCGCATGTGCTGGGAACCGCCGTCGACCACGGCAGGTACACGATCGCGTGGGGCTGCACCGGAATGGCCAGGGCCTGCCTGAGCGACGCCGCGGCGCACGCGCACGACCGGATCCAGGGCGATACCCGGCTCGCCGACCACCAATCGGTGCGTGCCGTGCTCGGACGCAGCTGGGTGGACGTGGCGAGCGCGGAGGCGCTGTGTCTCCGCGCGGCCGGTGACCGCGACGGCCGCGAACCGACCGCGCATCTCACCACTGTCGCCGCGAAATACGCGGCGGCCCGCGCAGCGTGCGCGGTGAGTGAGCGCGCGGTGCAGATGCTGGGCGCCGCGGGCTGCGCCCCCGGCAACCGGGCCGGGCGCTTCTACCGCGATGCCAAGGTCATGCAGATCATCGAAGGAGCCCGCGAGATCGCCGAACAGGATCTGGGCGAGTTCGTGCTGCGGTCCGCCGGTGAATCCCGCGCCGCCGCGGACCTCGTACCGGAGAGCCGAGGGTGACTCCCGTGATCTCCCTCGGTCCGGTATCGACCGCCTTTCCCGAATCCACCGTCGCGGTCGCCGGTCTCGCCGAGCTGTCGGAGCTGCCGCCCGTTCGTCGCGCGCACGCACTGTCGCTCGGTATCACCTCGGTGCGCTGCGCCGGCACCGCCGCGGAAGATGACGCCGCGGAGCACGATCTCGCCGCCGCGGCGGCCCTCGGGGCACTCGAGCGGGCCGGGACGGCGGCGAGCGAACTCGACGCGCTGCTGGTCGTCGGTGGGCGCGCACCGCGCTATCTGCTCGCCTCCGAAGCGACGCGACTCCAGCAGCGCCTCGGTGCGGATCGCGCGTTCGTCGCCGGGATCGGCGAACTCGGATGCGTGTCGATCTCGGCCGCGTTCACCCTCGCGGCGGCGCTGCTGCGCGGGGAGACCCGGTTCCGCACCGTACTCGTCGTGGCCGCGGCGACCGCGCCGACCCGGTTCCGCTATCGCGCGCCGATGACGATCCTCGGCGACGGGGCCGCCGCCGTGGTGTTCGGTACCGGACATCGGGGCCGGTATCAGCTGGTCGACCACGAGGTGCGCAGTGACGGCCGCTACGCGGACCTGTTCCGGATCGACTACCGCGACCTGCCGTCGGATCAGTGGCGCGAGACCTGCGCCGACGAGGCCACCTACAGCTTCCGGCTCGCGGTCGAAAGCCGCAAACGGTTCACCGCGATGAACGAGGAAATCCTGTCCCGCAACGGACTACATATGAACGACCTGGGTTCGGTACTGATGCAGAACCTGTCGGCCGGCGCATACACCTTCTGGGAGGAGGCGCTCGGCGTCGCCATCGATCCGGCCTGCCGACGCAACCTCGCCGGGTTCGGCCACCTCGGCTCGGTGGATGTGCTGGTCAACCTGGACCTCGCGGCGCGGACTCGCGCGCCGGGGGATCACCTGCTGCTCCTGAACAGCAGTCCGGTGGCGGCGTGGAGCACCAGCCTGCTGCGTCGCCTGCCGGACGGCGACGGGGGAGGGATGTCTTGATGGACACGATCGTGAAATGCCTGGTGTGGGATCTGGACGACACCTTGTGGGACGGTGTGGTACTGGAAGGCGACGCCCGCGCGCCGCGTCCGGAGGCGCGGCGGGCGCTGCGGCTGCTGGACGAGCGAGGCATCGTGCACGCAGTCGCGAGCCGCGGCGAACCCGCTCCGGCGCTCGCGCATCTGGCGGCGCACGGGGTCGAGGAGATGTTCTGCGCGACCCGGATCGGCTGGGAGCCCAAATCGTCGGCGGTGCGCCGGATCGCGGAGTCGCTGAACCTCGGCCTGGACGCCGTCGCCTTCGTCGACAACGACCCGGTCGAACGCGCCGAGGTGGCGTCCGCGCTGCCCCAGGTGCGCTGCTATGCCGCCGAGGACGTCGCGGATCTCCCGGATCGCGCGGAGTTCAGCCCGGCGGTCGTCACCCGCGACGCCCGCGAGCGCAGGCAGCGCTACCGTGCCGAAGCGCGCAGGCGGACCAGCGAGCAGTCCTTCGCCGGTTCGGACACCGAATTCCTGCTCGGCCTCGGATTGGAGATGACCGTGCGCCGGGCGCGTGAGGCGGATCTGGACCGCGCGCACGAACTCACGGTGCGCACCAACCAGCTCAACACGACCGGCCGCACCTTCGATATCGAGCAGTTGCGGGAGCTGAGCGCCGATCCCGCGTACGAGGTGCTGATCGCGACCTTGCGCGACCGGTTCGGCGAGTACGGCGCGATCGGGCTCGCGGTCACCGAGGTGCGCGGCACGGATTCGGTCCTGCTCCTGATGCTCATGTCCTGCCGGGTGATGTCGCGGGGGATCGGTGGCGCGCTGCTGGCGCACCTGGTCGAGCGGGCGGACGCGCGCGGACAGCGCTGTGTCGCGGAGTTCGTGCCGACCGAGGTGAACCGGGTCATGCTGGTCACGCTGCGCTTCGCCGGATTCGTCGTGCTGGAACAGGACCCGGAACTGGTACTGCTCGGTCACGACGGGCACACCGCGGCGCCCCACACCGCT
>NZ_JBSFRU010000201.1:0-11713 GCF_053589395.1 Nocardia sp. NPDC003345 | reverse complement strand
ATGCGAGACCCGCGCGGGCGCGTTGGCCTTGGCATATTCCTCGTGGAAGATGATCTGCTGCCCGACGCTCGCGGCGCGGCCGCCGTATTCGACCGGCCAGCCCAGGCAGGTCCAGCCCGCCGCGGCCAGGGCGCGATCCCATTCGAGGCGTTCGTCGAACGCCTCGTGCTCGCGGCCGGGACCACCCAGTCCGCGCAATTCGCGGAATTCGCCGCTGAGCTGCTCATCGAGCCAGGCTCGGACCCGAGCGGCGAATTCGCCGTCGCTCAGGCCCGCGACGCTGGTCCGTTCGGCGGTAGCGCGCGTCCCGGCGGCCGGATCGGCCGATTGCCGCCCGCCGTCGCGACCGGTACCGGATTCTGAGGTCTGGATAGCACCCACGCCGGTAGGATAACCTACCAAGCACTTGCTTTGTAGACCGCAACTCGCAGACCGCGCACCGCCCACGGCCGCACGACATCGAGGACACCCGTGACAACCCCTGCGCACACACCGCCGACGGACCGCACCACTCCCCTGGCGTTGCATGCCGCCGCCCAGGCCTACGGCAGCGCCCCGGCGCTCGCCGACGGCCCGGTGCGGCTCGACTGGAATCAGCTGCTCGAACATGTCCAGGATGTGGCGCGGGCACTGATCGCCCGCGGTGTGCGGACCGGCGACCGGATCGCCATCTGGTCACCCAACACCCACCACTGGGTGCTCGCCGCGCTCGGCGCGCACTACGCGGGCGCGACACTGGTCCCGCTCAACACCCGCTACGTCGCCGACGAAGTGGTCGACGTGTTACAGCGGGTGGACGCGAAGGCCCTGTTCATCGCGGGAACCTTCCTCAAACGCGACCGCCTCGCCGAACTGCGCGCGGCCGCTCCGGCCCTGGCGATCGATACCGTCGTCGTCCTCCCGGTCGAGGGCGTCGAGGAACCCGGCGACGACGCCGCGACCTGGTCGGACTTCCTGCAGGGCGGCGCCGAGGTCACCCGGGAACAGGCCCGCGAACGGGCCGAGTCGATCGATCCCGAGGCCCTGTCGGACATCCTGTTCACCTCCGGTACCACCGGCCGCAGCAAAGGCGTGCTGATCGCGCACCGGCAGACCCTCTCCGCGGTCCGCGGCTGGACCGAATGCGCCACGCTGAACAGCGCCGACAACTACCTGATCGTCAACCCGTTCTTCCACAGCTTCGGCTACAAGGCCGGGATCATCGCCTGCCTGCTCACGGGCGCGACCATGGTGCCGCAGATCGTTTTCGACGTCCCCACCACCATGCGGCTCATCGATCAGGAGAAGATCACCGTCCTGCCCGGCCCGCCCACCATCTACCAGTCGATCCTGGACTTCCCGGATCGCGGCGAGTACCGGCTCGACGGCCTGCGGGTGGCGATCACCGGAGCCGCGCCGGTACCGGTGGTCCTGGTGGAGCGGATGCGTTCGGAACTGGATTTCGATGTCGTCCTCACCGCCTACGGCCTCTCCGAATCGACCGGCTTCGGCACCATGTGCCGGCCCGAAGACCCCGCCGAGACGATCTCGTCCTCCAGCGGCCGCCCGATGGCCGGATTCGAACTGCGACTCAGCGATGCCGGTGAGGTGCTGCTGCGCGGACCGAATGTCATGCTCGGCTATCTCGACGATCCGGAGAGCACCGCGAAAACCATCGACGCGGACGGATGGCTGCACACCGGCGATATCGGCGAGATCGACGACAACGGATACCTGAAGATCACCGACCGGCTGAAGGATATGTATGTCAGCGGCGGTTTCAACGTCTACCCAGCCGAGATCGAGCAGGCGCTGGCCCGGCTGGACGGAGTCGCCACCTCCGCGGTGATCGGCGTGCCCGACGAACGCATGGGCGAGGTCGGCAAGGCCTTCGTCGTACGCAAGCCGGGTGCGGCGCTCACCGAGGACCAGGTGTTCTCGTACGCGACCAAGGTACTGGCGAATTTCAAAGTGCCGCGTTTCGTCGAATTCCGCGACGAACTGCCCTACAACGCCGGCGGCAAAGTGCTCAAACGCCGTTTACGCGAGGAGAATTCGAAATGACCGAAAACGGTGCCGGAGGCGCCGGCGGGGGCGTCCCCCACGAACCGGACGTGGTGACCTACGAACGCCGGGGCGCGATCGCGGTGGTCACCCTGAACCGGCCGGACTACCGCAACGCCCAGAACTCCGTGATGACCTACGCGATCGACGCCGCGTTCGAACGGGCGGTCGAGGATCCCGAGGTCAAGGTCATCGTGCTGGCCGGAAACGGCAAACACTTCAGCGCCGGGCACGATCTGGGCACTCCGGGCCGCGACCATCATGTGAGATACGAGAACAAGGCCGCGCTGTGGTGGGACCATATCGACCGCCCGGGCGGTGATCAGCGCTTCGCCCGCGAGACCGAGGTCTACCTCGGCATGTGCCGCCGCTGGCGGGAGATACCGAAACCGACCATCGCCATGGTGCAGGGCGCCTGTATAGCGGGCGGGCTGATGCTGGCCTGGGTTTGCGACATGATCATCGCCTCCGACGACGCGTTCTTCTCCGATCCGGTGGTGCGCATGGGTATCCCGGGTGTCGAATACTTCGCCCATCCGTGGGTGATGGGTCCGCGCGCCGCGAAGGAATTCCTTTTCACGGGGGACCGTTTCGGCGCGGCGCAGGCCAAGGAATGGGGCATGGTCAACCGGGTCGTCCCGCGTGACGAACTGGAAGCCGAGACCATGTCGGTGGCGGAGAAGATCGCCACCATGCCGCAATTCGGTCTGGCACTGACGAAGAAGGCGATCAACCAGTCCGAGGACCTCATGGGTATGCGCGCGGGAATGGATTCGGCCTTCGGCCTGCACCATTTCGCGCACGCCCACAACGCCGAGGTCGGCGCGGATTCCCTGGGCGGCATGAACGCCAAATCGATGAAGGCGAGCGCGAGTTCGGCCGCCAAGAACGACGGGAAAGCCTGAATGGATCTCGATCTCGACGACAAAACACGGGAATTCCAGCAGGAAGTCCGTGAATTCCTGGCGGCGAACAAACCCGCCGAACCGCTGCCCTCGATGGACACCGCTGCGGGTTTCGAAGCACACCGCGAATGGGAGCGCACCCTCGCCGACGCCCGGCTCTCGGTCGTCTCCTGGGACCGGGAGTACGGCGGCCGCGCCGCGTCCCTGCTGGAATGGGTGCTGTTCGAACAGGAGTACTACGCGGCGGGCGCGCCCGGCCGGGTCAGCCAGAACGGTATCTTCCTGCTCGCCCCCACCCTCTTCGAGCACGGAACCCCCGAACAGCTCGAGCGGATCATGCCGCGGATGGCGCGGGCCGACGATATCTGGGCGCAGGCCTGGTCGGAGCCCGAGGCCGGCAGCGATCTCGCCGGTATCCGCTCGACCGCCCGCCGCACCGACGGCGGCTGGGTGCTGAGTGGCCAGAAGACCTGGAGTTCGCGGGCGGCCTTCGCGGACTGGGCGTTCGGCCTGTTCCGCAGCGATCCGGAGGCCGAACGGCACCGCGGGCTCACCTACCTGATGTTCCCGCTCACCGCCGAAGGCGTCACCGTGCGCCCGATCCCGCAACTGGACGGCGAACCCGGTTTCGCGGAGATCTTCCTCGACGATGTCTTCGTACCCGACAGCGATGTGATCGGCGCCCCGAACGAGGGCTGGCGGGTCGCGATGAGCACCTCCAGTAACGAACGCGGACTCTCGCTGCGCAGTCCCGGCCGGTTCAGCGCGACCGCGCAGCGGCTGGTGGACCTGTGGACCGAGCGCGGCGATACCGGCACCGCCGCCCGGGACGCCGTGGTGGACGCCTGGATCGGCAGCGAGGCCTACCGGCTGCACACCTTCGGCACGGTCACGCGGCTGAACGAGGGCGGCAAACTCGGCGCCGAATCGTCGATCACCAAGGTGTTCTGGTCCGAGCTGGATATCGCCATGCACGAAACCGGACTCGACCTGCTGGGCGCGGAAGCCGAACAGGAGAGCCGCTGGACCGACGGCTATCTGTTCTCACTGTCCGGCCCGATCTACGCCGGCACCAACGAAATCCAACGCAATATCATCGCCGAGCGGCTCCTCGGCCTACCCAGGGGAGGCGGCCGATGAAATTCGCGCTCAGCCCGGAGCATCAGGACTTCGGCGCCAGTATCCGCAAACTGTTCGAGTCCGGGAAGACCTCCGCCGCGATACGCGCGTGGAGCGGTGACGATCCGGCGGCCGGGCGCGCGCTGATCGAACAGCTCGCCGCCGCCGGCGCGTTCGGCCTGACCATCGACGAGGATTACGGCGGCCTCGGCGCCGAACCGCTCGACCAGGTGGTCGCGTTCGTCGAGATCGGCCGCGCCGCGGCGCCGGGTCCGCTGGTCGAATCGGCGGCCGCGATTCCGGCGCTGTTGCAGGCCCTGGCCGCCACCGACCCCGAACCCGCCCGGCGCTGGTTACCCGGTATCTCGGAGGGCACACTCACCGCGACCCTCGCCGTCGCCGGGCACAGCGGACGCGCGCTCGCCGTGGACGCCGACCGGGTCGATCTCGTCCTGCTGGCCGAGGGCGACCGGGTGAGCACCGCGCGGGCCGGCGAACGGATCCACTCGGTGGACCCGGCCCGCCGATTGTTCGCCGTCGAAGCCGAGGAAACTGTCGCGCAGGGCGCGCATGTCGTCGAGGCGATCGCGGCCGGGTTCGACGCCGCCGTGCTGGCGAACGCGGCACAGTTGCTGGGCGCGGGCAAAGCCCTGCTCGACGCGTCGACCGACTATGTGAAGCAGCGCAAACAGTTCGGGCGGCCGATCGGTGAGTTCCAGGCGATCAAACAGAAGCTGGCGGATGTGTTCATCGGCCTGGATCTCGCCGAACCGCTGCTGCACCGGGCCGCGCTGACCACCGGCACCGCCAACCGCACCCGCGATGTGTCCGCCGCCGCCGTCGCCTGCGCGGACGCCGCCTACCGGGCCGCCCGCACCGGCCTGCAGGTGCACGGCGCTATCGGCTACACCGCCGAATACGACCTGTCGTTGTGGCTGACCAGGGTCACCGCGCTGCGCACCGCCTGGGGCACCCCGGACCTGCATCGGGGGCGGGTGGCCGAGGCGTTGCGCGCCGGGACCGCGACGGATCCGTCCGGCGCGCTCACCTAGCGACTCCAGCGGGCAGCGGCGAGCACCGGACGGACGCGCTGCAACCGGTATCCGTCCGAGACGACCTACGGGAGAAGAGATGATCAGCGAGGAACAGCAGGAGCTGGTGTCGGCGGTCCGGGGACTGCTCGCCAAACGGGATGCGCGCGCCGGTATCCGCAAGGCCATGGACACCGACCTGGGCTACGACCCGCAGCTGTGGGCGCAGCTCTGCGAACAGGTCGGAGTCGCCGCGCTGGCGATCCCCGAGGAGTTCGGCGGGTTCGGGGCGGGTCTGCCCGAAGCCCTGCTGGTGGTCGGGGAACTCGGCCGGACGCTGGCCGATGTGCCGATGCTCGGCTCGGCGGTGCTCGGCGCACAGGCGATATTGCTCTCCGGCGACACCGAGGCCTGTGAACGGCTGCTGCCCGGGGTGGCCGAGGGCAGCGCCACCCTCGCCGTGTGCTGGGCCTCGGCCCGCGGCTGGGACGAGTTCGGTGTCCGCGCCGACGGCGACGCCCTCGACGGCACCGCGCACTACGTGCTGGACGGCACCATCGCCGACACCCTGATAGTGGTCACCGAAACCGGCCTTTTCGAGGTGGATCCCGCCGCGTCCGGAGTCGAACGCCGCAAGGTGGCGGCGATGGATCCGTCTCGTGCGCTGTCCGAGGTCGCCTTCACGGCCACCCCGGCCCGCCGGCTCGGCACCGGCGATCCGGGCCCGGTGATCGAACGGCTCCGGCAGATCGCCTGGGCCGCGGTGGCCGCCGAACAGGTGGGCGCCGCCGAGTACTGCCTGGAGGCCACGGTCGAATACACCAAGTCGCGGGTGCAGTTCGGCCGGGTCATCGGCAGCTTCCAGGCCCTCAAGCACCGGATGGCCGATATGTACGTCCTGGCCGAATCCGCGAAGTCGACGGCGCTCACCGCCGCCATCGCGCTCTCCGAGGACAGCCCGACCACCGCCGAGGACGTCTGGGTGGCCCGCAGCCAGTGCTCGGAGGCGTTCACCACGATCACCGCCGAAACCATCCAGCTGCACGGCGGCATCGCCATCACCTGGGAACACGACGCCCATCTGTACTTCAAGCGCGCCCACGGCGACGCGCAGTTGTTCGGTATCCCTCGCCGGCCGCTGGTCGACCACTGACGGCGTCCGGTTCAGGGCGTCGCGGCCGGTTCGACCGCTTCGGCTATTCGCCGGAATGCCGCGCCGGTAGGTGATTCGGGGCTCGCGCAGTACACGATGATCCGCTGGTCGGTATCGGGTATGTGGAGCACTTGGCATTCGAAGTCGAGCAGGCCCAGGTCCGGGTGGGGCACCTGCTTGCGGTGTGTGCGCCGCACCGCGACGTCCTGGGCCGCCCAGAGTTGCGCGAAGCGCGGCGCGGCCGCGAGCAGTTCGGTGACCAGACCACCGACCGCGGGATTTCCTGGATAGCGCGCGTAGGTGGCGCGCAGGTCGGCGACGGTACTCCGGGCGAACGACAGGGTCTCCTCGTCGTCCCATCGCGGATCGTCGGCCGCCTGCCGGAAGATCCAGCGCACCATATTCCGTTCGGACCCCGGCAGCCTGGCGAGGTCGCCGATGAAGGGAACGGCACACCGGTTCCAGGCGAGTACTTCGTATGCCGCGTCCACGATATAGGCGGGGAGCGGGACCATACCGTCGAGGATCGTGCGAACGGCCGAGGAGACGACCCGGTTCGGGCCGACGCTATCGGGTGCCCGGTAGCCGGCCGTCCGGTACAGGTAGGCCCGTTCGTCACCGGTGAGCATCAGCGCCCGGGCCAGGGCGCCGAGCACCTGTTGTGACGGCCGTGGCCCCCGCGCCTGCTCTATCCGCACGTAGTACTCCACCGAGATACCGGCCAGTTGCGCGACCTCCTGCCGGCGCAGCCCCGGGGTACGACGCCGCCCTGTCTCCGGGAGTCCGACATCCCGCGGACGCAGCTCGTCGCGCCGGGCGCGCAGGAACGCGGCGATATCGGTGGCCTCGGTCATCACTCCATTCTGGGGCGTTCCGGCGATCCCAGGGTGGTACAGCCGATACCACTTCCGGCCGGGCCTCCCGCTCGGGGGCCGTCGATGAAACCGTCTGCTCATGACGACAATCGCCTTGATCACCGGAGCCAACAAGGGCATCGGATTCGAAACCGCCCGCCTGCTCGCCGAACGGGGAGCAACCGTGCTGATCGGAGCCCGGGATACCGGCCGGGGCCGGGCGGCCGCGGAGAAACTGGCCGCGGGTGGCGGCGACGCCCGCTTCCTCCCTCTGGATGTGACCGATGCCGGTTCCGTCGCCGCTGCGGCGAGCCGGATCGACACCGACTTCGGGAGACTCGACGTTCTGGTGAACAACGCCGGCATACCGGGCCGCCTCGACGGCGACGGCACCCCGTCCGCGACCGCGCCGGACACATTGCGGGAAGTATTCGAGACCAATGTGTTCGGCCCCGTGGCGGTGACCAACGCGATGCTGCCGCTGCTGCGCCGGGCCGGGGCCGCCCGGATCGTCAACACCTCGAGCGAGGTCGGGTCGATGACCATGGCCGCCGATCCGGCCGGTCCGCTCTGGCCGATGGCAGCCATCACCTACCCCACCTCCAAGACCGCGCTGACGATGATCACGCTGATGTACGCGAAGGAACTGCGTGACACCCCGATCAAGGTGAACGCGGCCAACCCCGGCTACTGCGCCACGGATTTCAACGGCAACACCGGTTTCCGCACCGCGGCCCAGGGCGCCGAACCGATCGTGCACCTCGCGACGCTTCCCGCCGACGGACCGACGGGGCAGTTCTGGGGCTATCGCTGGGGTGCCGAGGACGGTATGGAGTACGGGCCCCTGCCATGGTGAGAACCGCGGGGCACGGGGCTCCTGCGAGCTTGCACGCAGGAGCGCGCTCGCCCCGTCTACCGGATGCGCATGATGCCGGTGATCGTGCCTTGCCAGAGTTCGCCGTTCGCGGTGGTGAGACCGGCCATCTGGAGGGTGTCGGCGACGATCGTGGCCGATATCGGGTGTTTCGCCTTCACCTCGCCGGTGGCGGCGTCGATCACGCCGTAGGCGTAGCCGTCGAGCGGGGTGGTGAGCCCGAGGCCGAGCCGGATGACGGTGTAGATATTGCCGTCGGCGAGCGACAGTTTGGGGACCGCGGCGCTGCGCACCTTGTTGTCCCACACCGTATGGCAGCCGCCCTGCGCGTCGATATCGACGCGGGTCATACCGCCGGTGAAGGGCGCGACGGCCGGTTCCGCCGGGCCCGCGTCGTCGGGCACCGTGGGGTACGGATATCCGTAGGTGCCGGCCACGAATACCGAGCGGCCGATGCCGATGGGCGAGTTCTCGCTGCCCGGGCCACCCTGGGCCAGGACGGGCCGATCGCAGACCAATTCACCGGTGCCCGAGCGGTATACCAGCAGGTGCACCCGGTCGGCGGCGTTGTCCACGATGGTCACGTACTCGGTGCCGTCACCGGGGCCGAAATACGTCGGGGTCGAGCCGGTGCCCCAGCTCAGCTGCCCGGGTTTGCGCGCCGGGCCGCGATCGTAGGGAGCGCGCCAGAGGACCTGTGGCGCACCGGAATCAGCGGCACGCAGTTCGTACAGGGCGTGGGTCGTCGCCACCGCGACACCGCCGGGCGCGGACGAGATACTGTTCGCCACCCGCTCGCCCGCCGGTAGCGGATGGGTGGCCACGGCCCCGCCGGGCGCGACCGTGCCGACCAGCCCGGCCCCGGTCGCGAACCAGACATTGCCCGCCCAGTCCGGCACCAGTCCGGTGACGGCGTCTCCGGCCGGTATGGCGCCGGTCAGATCGGTGGACTCGTCGACGACCAGGCTCCATGCCCCGTCGTGATCCGCGGTGTGCCCGATCCGCAGCAGCCTGCGTTCCCCGTCGACCACCACCAGCCGGTTCTCGTTGTCGAGATAGGCGTAGACACCGCCCAGCAGGCTGCCCCTGGTGAGGCCCAGCTTCGCCGCGGGCGCGCCGAGCGGACCTTTCGCCGGGTCGAACAAGTACACCGTGGGCGCCCGGTCGACGATGGCCGTGCACAGCGCGACGACCATCCCGTCCGACCCCTGCAGGATGGTCGGGCAGGCCGCGGCCAGCGGATCACCGGACGGCGTGACCCAGCCGGTCCCCGGGCCGGCCAGTGGTGTGACGTCGGAGGAGCCGGCATCGCCGTGCATGGTCGCGGAACCCAGGGGTCCCAGATACGAATTCGCGGGCCCCAGCGGACCCCAGCCGGGTGCAGCGCCGGAGGGAATCGCGTTCAGCACGAGGACGGCGGCGAGCGCCGGCAGCACTCGACCGGCCGACGAGAGGAAACCCATGGCGGGATGGTACTGGAACACGTTGCAGTACCAGCCCCGATCACCCGGGTTCGGCGGCGAGCACCGGCGCCCGGAAAAAGGATTGCGCCGCCGCCGGCTCCGTGCCAGAGTGGCGGCAACAGCGAGTCGTGAAGGAGGTGGAGAACGTGACGGTCGCCCGGATTGCCGTGGCGCGGCGAACCGCACCGGTTCGTACCGCCCCGTCGTTCTCCCTCTCGAACTCCACTCGCTGAGTCCGCCGGGCTCGGCGCCCGACGAAGGAATTCCTCCTCTCATGGTCGACTTCGACCCTCTCGTTCCCTACGGCTGGACAGCGGCCGTGGCCACGCGGTATCTCCCCCACCTCGAGGCCGGGTGTGTACCCGCCCGCATCGTCCGGATGGATCGCGGCGAATGCGATGTGGTGACCCCCACCGGCCCCGCCCGGGCCACCTGCCCGCGCGCGGATTCCGCGGTGAGCGGACTGTGCACCGGTGACTGGGTGAGCCTGGACGCGCGATCGCAGGTCCGGGCCCTGCTACCGCGCCGATCTGCGATCACCCGGTCGTCGGCGTCGGGCCGTTCCGAAAGCCAGATACTGGCGGCCAATGTCGACACCGTGCTCATCTGCACGGCCGCCGACGGTGATGTCGACCTCGGCCGGATCGAGCGCATGCTCGCGCTGGTCTGGGAAGGCGGGGCCCAGCCGGTCGTCGTCCTCACCAAGGCCGATGCCGCGGAACACCTACCGCTCGACGAGGTCCGCGCGGTGGCACCGGGGGCCACGGTCCTCGCGATCAGCGCGGAAACCGGCGCCGGTCTGGATGTGCTGACCGCGGTCCTGGACGGCACCGTCGCCCTGCTCGGCCCCTCGGGCGCGGGTAAGTCCACGCTGGCGAACGCTCTGCTGGGCGCGGATATCTTCGCGACGAACCAGGTACGCGCGGCCGACGGAAAAGGTCGTCACACCACGGTGCACCGGGAACTGCGCCCGCTGCCCGGCGGCGGCACCCTCATCGACACCCCCGGCCTGCGCGGGGTCGGGGTGTGGGATGCCGCGGAAGGTATCGGCCGGACGTTCAGCGATATCACCGAACTCGCGGCCCGCTGCCGGTTCGGCGACTGCTCGCACGACTCCGAACCGGGTTGTGCGGTACGCGAAGCGGTCGACGCGGAGATGATCTCCGCCCGCCGCCTCGACAACTACCGCAAACTGGCCCGGGAGAACGCGTGGATGGAAGCCCGCACAGATAAGCGCCTGCGGGCCGAACGCGAAAAGGTCTGGCGCGGTATCGCCAAGGAACAGCGTCGCATGTACCGGGACCGCGGCACCCGCCGCTGACCGGAGACCGGCTCGGCGAGCGAGTCCATGAGCACCCACCGGCCCCTGGTGTCAGACTGCGAGGATCGGCACTTCGTATTTCTGGCACCAGGGGTCTCTGGTCGCCAGCACCATACCTTCGACACCCGCCTGGGCGATCAGCATGCGATCGAAGGGATCGCGATGGATCAATGGAAGGCGGCCGGCGGCTATGGCATGCCGACCACTGATCGACAGGGCAGTGAAGCCGCTGTCGCGGACTCGCTCCGGAAGGTCGGGAGGCCCGCTCAACTTGCCGCCTGCGTGTTTGATCGTGACCTCCCATACCGTGGCGGCGCTGACGAAGACATCGGGGTCGTGGTCGAGCCGATCCTTGATGTCGTCCGAGAGATTCGGGTCGTCGGCCAGCCACCACAACACCACATGGGTGTCCAGCAACAAGCTCATCGCGAGATCCCGAAGTCGTCGGCTATCACGTTGTTGGTCTCTTCCGAATCCCAATCGGTTCCCAGTGTCAGCATGCCCTGCAGCGACCCCCGGCCGGTGCGATCGGCCCGCCGGACCAGTGGCACCACCTTGGCCACCGGTTGCCCGGCACGGCTGATCACTATCTCCTCACCGCGCTCGACTCGTTCCACGATGCGCGAGAGATTCGTCTTCGCCTCGTGGATGTTGAATTGCTCCGCCGCGTTGCCTGACATCTCAGCCTCCTTAGCTAAGATGTTAGTCCATATCGCGTCGCAGGTCACCGAGCAGACGGAACGCGATCGACCCCGGCCACCGGGCCGGGGTCGATTCGCAGGCATACGCGCCGAGCGCGGGTGGACGGGATCACTCCGGCACTTCGAGGACTCCCTCGTCGACCGCCCACTTGATGGTCTTCTGGAGGCGCTCGCAGGTATCGGGACGACCGGGCCGATAGCCGTTCGCGCTCAATTCCGCGAAGACCGGACACTGGTCGGCCGGGTTAC
>NZ_JBSFRU010000200.1:0-11796 GCF_053589395.1 Nocardia sp. NPDC003345 | reverse complement strand
GTCCAGATGCGGTACGAACGCGCCGCCGTCCACGCTCATCCGGGTCACGAAGGCACCGGCCGGACGAATCTCCAGCCGTTCGACGCGGCAGCGGGCGGGTGCGGGCAGCCACCACCGCGCCAGACTGCCGGGATCGGTCCAGGCGTTCCAGACGGCGGCCCGCGGGGCACGGATCACACGGTGCAGGGTGAGGTCGAGATCAGGGTTCATCGGTGGACTCCGGGGTTTCGAGGAGGAATTGTTCGAGCCGGTCGGTGCGGTCTTCCCAGACACGCCGCTGTTCGGCCAGCCAGCCGTCGATCAGCGCGAAGCGTTCGCGATCGAGCTCGCATTGCCGCACCCGGCCGGTCTTGACCGTCCGGACCAGCCCGCTGCCCTCCAGTACGCGGAGGTGCTTCATGAACGACGGCAGGGTGATCGGCAGGTCCCGCGCCAGTTCGCCGACACTGGCCGGACCGGCCCCGAGTCGCCGGATCACCGTCCGCCGGGACGGGTCCGACAGTGCCGCGAACACACTGTCCAGCGACTCCGAATACTTAGCCATATGGCTAAGTATTAACCGATACCCCCTCGCTCCGCAAGGCCTGACAACCGAGCGTTACAGCACCCGCCGCCGAACGCCGTAGCATCCGATCAAATAACTGTTACGACAATTACTGTTTGGACAGCTATATTGCGAGGATGGAGAACGCCACCGCCCTGCGCACCGCATCCCTGCTCCACGACTGCGCGCGGACCCTGACGCGACTGCTCGACCGGCAACTGGCCACCCATGAGGTGACCGCTCAACAAGCAGCCCTGTTGATCAACCTCGCCAACGGCGAGACCAGTCCGAAGCGGCTTGCCGTGGCACTCGGCACGGATACCGCCGGAACGACCCGGCTGATCGACAGACTCGAAGCGAAGGGCCTGCTGCGCCGCCGCCGCGATCCCGGCGATCGCCGGGCCGTGATCCTCGAACCCACCGATTCCGGGCAGCGAACGGCTCCCGCGCTCGTACCCGCCTTCGGCCGGGTCGCGGCGACCCTGTTCGACGGACTCCCCGACGCCGATATCCGGCGCGTCGGGGACCTGCTCGAACGCGTTCTGGCGAATGCCGAATCGCCGCGCGACGACCAGGACAGGGGCGACCGGGCCACGCCGGAGTGACCAGCCCGAGGGCGTCCGCCCGCCCATCGCACGACCGGCCGGACAACGCCCCGAAAGACGAAAGGCCCCCTCCTGGGAGGGGGCCTTTCTCATCGAACCGGACGAAGCGCCGGCCCGGAAAAACGACTCAGGCGGCCGGGGCGTTGACGTCCGCGGGCAGCGCGGCCTTGGCGACGGCGACCAGGCCGGCGAACGCCTCGGCATCGGAGACGGCCAGCTCGGCGAGGATCTTGCGGTCGACCTCGACACCGGCGGCCTTCAGGCCCTGCACGAAGCGGTTGTAGGTGATGTCGTTGGCGCGGGCCGCGGCGTTGATACGGGCGATCCACAGCTTGCGGAAATCACCCTTGCGGGCCCGGCGGTCCCGGTAGGCATAGGTGAGCGAGTGCAGCTGCTGTTCCTTGGCCTTGCGGTACAGCCGCGAGCGCTGCCCGCGGTAGCCCTTGGAGGCCTCGAGGATGGAACGGCGCTTCTTCTGAGCGTTGACGGCCCTCTTGACGCGTGCCACTGGTCAGTCCTAATCGATCTTGGGGGTGCCCGGTCGAGCGCACCCGAGTGGGTCGGTTCTTCGTCGTCCGGTCGCGGTCGCGGTGCCGGACGGTATCTGCCCCGGGAAGGGGATCAGATACCCAGCAGCTTCTTCACACGGCGGACGTCGGGTGCGGAGACCGACTCCGTGCCGTCCAGACGACGAGTCCGGCGGGAGGACTTGTGCTCGAGCAGGTGCCGGCGGTTGGCCTGCTGACGGCGCAGCTTGCCCTTACCGGTCACCTTGAAACGCTTCGAAGCGCCGCTGTGGCTCTTCATCTTGGGCATGGCAACCTCAATCTGTGTCGTGCCCGCGCAGGGGCGGACCAGGTGTACTGATCAGCGTTATTGCAGGCTCGACGCAATAGCGCTGCGGCGTACGCCGCGGTATGTGCGGATCGGCGCCGCGGTGTGCGGCGGCTACGCCGTTGTCATTGCGCGACCGGCCGGCCGGAGTTCGGAGCCGCGCCGCCGGGCTGCGACCGGACCGAATCCTCCGCGGCCTTGGCCCGCGTCTTCGCCCCCTTGTGCGGGGCGAGGACCATCGTCATATTGCGGCCGTCCTGCTTGGCCGAGGTCTCGACGAAACCCAATTCCGCCACATCGGAGGCCAGCCGCTGCAACAGCCGGAACCCGAGTTCGGGCCGGGACTGTTCGCGCCCCCGGAACATGATGGTGACCTTGACCTTCGACCCCGCTTCCAGGAAGCGCACCACATTGCGCTTCTTGGTCTCGTAGTCGTGATCGTCGATCTTGGGCCGCAGCTTCTGTTCCTTGATCACGGTCTGGACCTGGTTCTTACGGGACTCGCGCGCCTTCTGCGCGGTCTCGTATTTGAACTTGCCGTAGTCCATGATCTTGCAGACCGGCGGACGGGCGTCCGGCGCGACCTCCACGAGGTCCAGGTCTGCTTCCAGGGCGACGCGTAATGCATCTTCAACACGCACGATCCCAACCTGTTCACCGCCGGGTCCGATGAGCCGGACCTCGGGAACACGGATGCGATCGTTGATGCGGGTCTCAGTGCTGATGGGGCCTCCTAGGTCTAGCGGTGTCATCCGACGACCGCTCGAAATGAACCCCTGGTTCAACACGAAGGCCCCGTCGCGGTATTTCGCCGCTCCGAGGCCCGATGTCGACCGATCCACGCAGGTAAGCCACCTGCGGCACGATCGCGGCGGACCGCTCATCGTGAACCCGCCGTTCGAGGCGGGCGACCGGACCGTTTGACCAGGTGATCGCTCACCGGCAACGGTGGGAGTCGGGCTCCACTTGTCTGCCCCGGACAGGACCGGGGCGGTCGTCGCCGAAAAGTTTAACAGCCTACCGCCCGATCACCGAATCGGCGGGTGAACGCCGCCCACAAAACACGTTGCCCGCACCGGCGCGACTATGCCAGGCTACCGGCCCGTGAGTAGTCGCCGTGACCTCCTGCGCTGGCAGTTCGACCTCGTCTGGTCGCTGTCCCGGCTGCATTTCGACGCCCTGACCGACGACGACAGCCACTGGGCGCCCGCCGCGGTGAGCTGGACCGTGCGTCGCGGCGCCGACGGCCGCTGGCGGCCCGATTTCGCCGAAACCGAACCCGACCCGGTCCCGGTGCCCACCGCCGGCTGGCTCACCTGGCATATCGGCTGGTGGTGGAGTTCGGCCATCGCGCACGCCGAGGGCGATCCGATCCCCGAACGTACCGAGGTGTACTGGCCGGGCGATACCGCCGCCGCCCTGACCTGGCTCGAGGGTCTGCGCGAACGCTGGCTCGGCGTCCTGGACCGGCTCGGCGACGCGGAACTCGAACGAGCCACCTCCTACCCGTGGCCGGCCGAGGCGGGGCTCACGGTCGCGCACCTGGCGGCCTGGGTCAACGGCGAGTTGATGAAGAACGCCGCCGAAATCGGCCAGCTGCGGTTGCTGCGCGCGGCGGGCCCGGTGCGTTGACACCCGGCCCCGGCAGCCCGATCGCACCCCCCGATCAGCGCCGACCTTAGGGTGAGGCAATGACCGAACAGCCCGACGCCGAGGTGCGCGAACTGGCCGAGATCCCCGCGGTGGAGGTGATCAGCCGCGCCGCCGTGATGCTGATGAGTTCCGCCGCGGAGAAACTCGGGCTCGCCGACGAGGATCCCGAGAACAGTCCCCGCCGGGATATGGACGAGGCCCGCCGGGTCATCACCGCGCTGGCCGGTCTCATCACCGCGTCGGTGGAATACCTCGGCCCGCACGCGGGTCCGCTGCGCGAAGGGCTGCAATCACTGCAGAAGGCCTTCCGGGAGAGTTCGTCGGT
The DNA here is from genome assembly GCF_053589395.1 of Nocardia sp. NPDC003345. Classification (NCBI taxonomy): domain Bacteria; kingdom Bacillati; phylum Actinomycetota; class Actinomycetes; order Mycobacteriales; family Nocardiaceae; genus Nocardia; species Nocardia sp. NPDC003345. Next base: position 7,835 of record NZ_JBSFRU010000200.1, on the reverse strand, counting down.
GCCCGACGCGCCCGGCGCGGGCCCCGGCGAGAAGTACACCGGCCCGGTCCACTGACCCGCTCGGCCCATACGAACCGGTCCCGCCGGCACACCTGACGCCTGCCGCCGTGAATCCGGCGGCAGGCGTCATACGGGGAATTTCAGCCCGCCGCGCGTTTCACCAGTTCGCCGATGAATTCCTCGTCGGCCGCGGACAGGGTCGTCAGCGCGAACGCGGTCGGCCAGACGGCGCCGTCGTCGAGCCGGGCCGCGTCGTTGAATCCGAGGGTGGCGTACCGCGCCTTGAACTTGGCCGCGGACTGGAAGAAGCAGACGATCTTGCCGTCGCGGGCGTAGGCGGGCATCCCGTACCAGAGCTTCGGCGACAGGCTCGGCGCACTGGCCTGGATCAGCGCGTGGATCCGTTCGGCCAGCGCGCGGTCGGCGTCCGCCATTTCGGCGATCTTGGCCAGCACATCGGCCGCACCGTCGGCCGCGGCGGTGCGCGAATTACGGCGACGCGCGGCCGTCTTCAATTCCTGGGCGTGTTCTTTCATCGCGGCGCGTTCGTCGTCACTGAACGCCACCGCCGACGAGTTCTTCGCGGCGGTGCGGGTGCCGGCCTTGCGGGTGGTCGTGCTCATGGTCCTGATCCTTCGTCTCGGATGGTTCGGAGGGCGGCCGCGATACGCGGACGCCGGGAGGGGTGGCCGGCGTCAGCGGTCCTGGAGCAGGCCCAGGACGTTGCCGTCGGGGTCGGTGACGGTGGCGACGCGCCGGCCCGCGCCGACCTCGCGTACCGGTTCCCGCACGATGGCGCCGGCGGCGACGACCTCGGCGAGCTTGGCCTCGATATCGGGCACGTGCCAGTACGCGACCGGGCCGGTCATCTGCTGGGGGCCGCCCCCGGGTACGAGCCCGATGTGCTGGCCGGCGATATCGAATCCGACGTAGTAGGTGCCCTCGGTCTGCGGTGCGATCCCGAGCAGGGCGGCATAGACGGCCTCGGCCTTCCCGAGGTCGGTGACGGGGTGCAGCACGGTCTTGACGGCCGGGGTCTGGTCGGTGGTCATCGGAACTCCTCGGTTGGTCGCTTCGGAAACCGGAACGCGCGGCGCGAGTATCACGAAAGCTGTTGCACTACCGCTACTTTCGTCTATATCGTCGTGCGTTCCGGGTCGATGGGAACAACGTTAGGCCCGGCCGGGCGGCCTGCCATCCGTGCCGGCCACGGAACCCACCACGGAGAAAGCACGGAACGGGACCGCGCCGCGGCAGGGGTGGGTGCGCGAAGATGAGGGCGTGTCGAAACAGAAGGCCGCCGGTGCGATCTCCGGCCGCGAGGCCGAGGTCCTGGCGCTGGTGGGCCGCCATCGCAGCAATGCCGAGATCGGCGCCGAACTGTTCATCTCGGTGCGCACGGTGGAAACCCATGTCTCCTCGCTGCTACGCAAGGTGGGTGTCGCCGACCGGCGCGCGCTCGCCGACCGCGCGGCCGCGCTGACCGGGTCCGAACCCGCGGACCGGCCGGTGGCGGTGCTGCCGATGCCGCTCACCTCGTTCATCGGGCGCACCCGGGAGCGAGCCGCGCTGCGGGAGGCCGTGACGACCCGGCGGCTGGTGACCGCGCTCGGGCCCGGCGGTGTCGGGAAGACCCGGCTGGCTCTGGCCGTGGCCACCGATCTCACTGCCGATTTCGCCGACGGCGCCTGGTTCGTCGATCTCGTGCCGGTGACCGACGAGGCACTCATCGGTTCGGCCGTCGCCCGGGCACTGGGCCTCGGCGAACAGCAGGGCCGCACCCTCGACGACTCCGTCCTGACCGCTCTCGCCGATCGGCACACCCTGCTCGTACTGGACAACTGCGAGCATCTGCGCGAGGGAGCCGCGCCGTTCATCGAACGTCTCCTGGCACGCTGTCCGCGCGTGACGGTCCTGGTGACCAGCCGTGCCCGCCTCATGGTGCCGTTCGAACACGTCTACCCGGTCCCACCGATGATCCTCGACTCCGAGAACGGCGCCGAGGGCTCCTCCGATGCCATGGCGCTGTTCCTGGACCGGGCCGCCGCGCTCGGCTGGCCGATCGATCCCGGCCAGGCCGGCCGGGTGGACGAGATCTGCCGCCGCTTGGACGGCCTGGCCCTGGCCATCGAACTCGCGGTGGCCCGCCTGCCGACACTGGGCCTCGACGGGCTCACCGCGAGCCTGGCCGATCCGCTGCGCCTGCTGGTCGGCGGCCGCCGCGCCGATGACCGGCACCGCTCCGTGCGCGCGATGCTGGACTGGAGCCAGACCCTGCTCGATGACGCGGACCGGCGGCTGCTGCGCCGGGTCGCGGTGTTCGTCGCGCCGTTCGGCGCCGCCGACGCCGCCGTGGTCGCCGGATATCCCCCGCTGGATTCCGGCGCGGTACCCGACGGCCTGGCCCGGCTCGCCGAGCACAGTCTGCTGACCGCGGTCCCCGCCGCGACCGGCACCCGGTACCGGGCGCTGGAGACCATCCGGCAGTACGAGACCGAGCAATTGGCCGAGGCAGGTGAACTCGCCGAGGTGCGCGACCACCATCTGGACTGGTGCGCGGCGACCGTAGCCGGGCTCGCGGCGGAACTGCCGGTTACCGGCGATCGGTGGCGGGACCGCTTCGCGGCGACGATCGATGATCTGCGCGCCGCGCTGGCCTGGGCGGCCGAGCATCCGGACCACCGCGAGGCGGCGTACGATCTCGCCGTGGCGCTGGCCCGGACGACCTTCGCCCGGAACCTGACCGGTGAGGCCCAGCATCGGTACGAACAGGCCGCCGGACTCACCGCCGACCCGGTTCGCGCCGCCACCGCGCTCCGCCACGCGGCCGCGGTGGCCGGGTGCCGGATGCGCGGTGAGGATATGTACCGCCTGTACCGCCGGGCCGCGGAAACCATCGGGCGCGACCGGCCCGCGGCGGCCGCCCGGGATCTCGCGACTGCCGCGATCACCGTCTTCCGCCTCTCGGACACGTTCTCCCGGCCCCCGGAGCCGGGCGCGGCCGCCGCACTGCTGACCGAGGCCCGCACACTCGCCGGCCCCGACCCGGCCGCGGCCGCGGCCATCGCGCTGGCCGAATGCGGCGTACGCGCCCACACCGGTGACGACGGATCCGAACCGCAGGCAGGCGAGGCCGCCGCGGTCGCCCTGGCCGAACACGCGGTGGCGCTGGCGGACGCGACCGGCGACCCACTGGCCCGCAGCGCGGCGCTGGACGCGCTGGCGGCCGCGCAATGCTGGATCGGCGATACCTTCGCCGCCGCCGCGACCACCCGGTTGCGAGTCGAACTGATGGCCGCCGCACCGGACACCCCGGCGGCGGCCCTCGAACAGGTCAACGCCCTGGCCGAGGCCGCCGAGACCTGCCTGGGCGTCGGCGATCTGGCGGGGGCCCGGCGCTGGGGGACGCGTTTACGCGAGCTGCCGCTGCTGGCCGAACGCGGCGACTTCGCCACCTCCCGGCTGCTGGTGGCGGACGCGCTGGCGGGCAACAGCGCCGAGGTAGCGGCGGGCAGCGGACGTTTCGCCGACGCGTGGGAATTGTCCGGCCGGCCGCAGGCGCCGCACCTCGCGCCCGCGGCCGCCGCGGTGGCTCTGGTCCACGGTCTGCGCGGCGACGACGAGGCCCGGACGCGGTGGCTGGACATCGCCGGCGCGCTGGACGGCACGCCGGGGCATCGCACGGCCTACGGCGCGGTGTTCGACGCTCTCGTCCTGCTCCATCACGGACAGGCCGCTCGTGCCGCCGCCGGGCTGGATACCGACCCGGAACTCATGGACGTCCGCGATGTCTGGGTCTATCGCCACTGGTATCACGCCCTGCGCGCCGAGGCCGCCGTACTCGCCGACGGCCCCGCCGCCGCGGACCGGCTCGCCGCCGCCCGGGCGGAGGTGGCCGGGGACCCGCTCGCCGAGGCGATCGTCGCGCGGGCGGCGGCGCTGGGTGCCGGCGATCGTTCGCAGCTCACCGCCATCGCGGCGAGGTTCGCCGCGGCGGACTGCCCGTATCAGCACGCCCGGACCCTGGTGCTGGCCGGCGGTGACGCCACCGCCGCCGGTCACCGGGCGCTCGCAGAACTGGGTTTCGCGGTACCACCCCCGTAGCCGGGCAGGTGACGGCGCGCCCGCTCGGTGGATTCCATGGCCCGCGGCGCGTCCGCCAGGAGATCCGCGGAATATTTACCCATTGGGCAAACTTGCCCAATGGGCAAATTTATTGCTAGCCTCGGGTATGGCCAACGAACCCGACCCGCGACTCGGACTGCGTGAGCGCAAGAAGCTGGACACCCGGCGCGCCCTCAGCGACGCGGCCTTGGAGCTGGTGTTCGAACGGGGCCTGGACAACGTCACCCGAGAAGATATCGCCGCGCACGCCGGGGTCTCGCCGCGAACCTTCACCAACTACTTCGCCGGCAAATACGAAGCCCTCGTCTACCGGCAGACCGAACGCATGCTGCGCGCCGCGGCCCTGCTGCGGCAGCGCCCGGCCGCGGAACCGCTGTGGACCGCGGTGACCGAAACCCTGCACTCCGTCTTCGCCGAGGACATGGACCGGGCCGGGCTCCCCACCGCTGTCCAGCAGGCCGAGATCCGCAATCTGCTGGGGGCGCGGCAATCCCGCACCGCGCTACCACCCGAACTCTTCGACGCGTGGTCCGCGGCGATAGCCGAACGCACCGGCGCGGACCCGCATCGAGATCTGTACCCGCGGCTCGCGGCGGGGGTGGTCGGCGCGGTGCTCGAGGCCGTGGCCCACTGCTACGCCGAAGCGGACCCGCCGACCCCGTTCCTGCCCCTGCTGCGGCGCGGCTTCGCCGATATCGCCGCCGGACTCCCCCGGCCCGACCTGCACTGACCCACCCGTTCCGACAAACCTCCGAGAAGGGGGCTACTCGTCATGCCCGAAAACCCCGTCACGACCCCCGGCGCCGAACGACCCGATGTGGTGATCGCGGGCGCCGGCCCCAACGGACTGATGCTCGCCGGTGAACTCGCCCTCGCCGGTCACCGCCCGGTGGTGCTGGAGGCGCTCGCCGGCCCCGGCACCGAACCGAAGGCCAACGGACTGATCGGCCAGGTGGTCCGGCTACTCGATATGCGGGGCCTGTACCGCGAATTCACCGGATCCCCCGAGCCGCCGCGCCCGCTGCCCGCCTATATGTTCAGCGGATTGCCGTTGTCCTTCGCCGATATTCCCGACAATCCGCTGCACGGATGGGGAATTCCGCAACCCCGGCTGGTGCGTCTGCTGCACGAGTGGGCCCGCGGGCTCGGCGTGGAGATCCGGTGGCGCCATCGCCTCGTCGACCTCGTTCCGGGCCCGGACGAGGTGACGCTCACCGTCGAGGGCCCGGACGGGGTCCACACCCTCACGACCGGATTTCTCGTCGGCGCGGACGGCGGCCACAGCACTGTCCGCAAACTGGCCGGGATCGGCTTTCCCGGTATCAGCGCCACGGACAAGGTCACCCGGATCGCCCATATCTCGCTGCCCGACGAATTCCGCGGCACCGATGCCGGGCTGCGGGTTCCGGGGCTGGGCCCGGTGCCGTTCGGGCACAGCCGCCACGAGGGCGGCACCTTCGCGTTCGCGGAGCTGGAGGCCGGGCGTCCACTCGTCGTCACCACCGAATACCGGGAACCCGACGAATCGACGGCGCAGCCCATGAGCCTGCCGGAGATGCGTGCCAGCGTCCGCCGAGTGCTGGGGGCCGACCTCCCCTTCGACGCCCCCGGCGGACCGGGCCCGCACGCCCTGCGCCGCACCATCGGCCAGAACACCCGGCAGGCCGAACGCTACCGGGCGGGCCGCGTCTTCCTGGTGGGTGACGCCGCACATGTGCATTCGGCCATGGGCGGGCCCGGACTCAACCTCGGACTCCAGGATTCGATGAACCTCGGCTGGAAACTCGCCGCCGAACTCGACGGCCGGGCACCCGCCGGCCTGCTGGACACCTATCATGCCGAACGCCACCCCGTCGGCGCGCGGGTCATGATGAGTTCGCTGGCACAGACGGCGTTACAGCGTCCCGGTCCGGAGGTCACGGCGCTGCGCAGCCTCCTGACAGAGCTCCTCGCGGAGCCCCGCGCCACCGCCCATATCGCCCGCCTGCTGGCCGGAGCCGATACGCGCTACGACATCGGCGACACCCATCCGCTGGCAGGCCGTCTGGTACCGGATACCGAACTGGTCACACCCGCGGGCCCGGGCCGGGTCGCCGGACTGTTGCACAACGCCCGGCCGGTCCTGCTCGACTTCGGTGGCGGCGATACCGCCGCGGCGTCCGGGTGGCGTGACCGCGTCGACCTGGTCCACGCCGCCGCCGACGAGCCGCCGGCCCGCGCCCTCCTGATCCGTCCCGACGGCTACGTCGCGTGGGCGACCGATGACCCGGCACCCCGCGGCGACGGCCTGCCGAACGCGTTGACCCGCTGGTTCGGCCCGCCGTCCACCGCCGCGAACGCCGTGCCGGCGCCGGCACCGCCCGGACGGTAGGCGGCGCCGGATTCCGGTCAGCGCAGCGCAGCGGCCTTGCGGGCCAGGCGTTTCGCTTTCTGCGGGTCCGGAGTCTTCGCGGAGGCGGCGGGTTCCGCCTTCGCGGCCGTCTTCTTGGCCGGGGCCTTCTTCGCGGGCGCCTTCTTCGCCGGTGCGGCCGCGGCGGCGCGGGCCGCCGCGGCCCCCGACTTCGCCGCGGTGACCGCCGGTTGCGCCAGCACCTCCTTCAGGAACTGCCCGGTGTAGCTGTCCGTATTCTCGGCGATGTCCTCCGGGGTTCCCTCCCCCACGACCGTGCCGCCGCCGGAGCCGCCCTCCGGACCCATGTCCACGATCCAGTCCGCGGTTTTGATCACGTCGAGGTTGTGCTCGATGACGATCACCGAATTGCCCTTGTCCACCAGGCCGTTGATCACCGCGAGCAGTTTGCGGATGTCCTCGAAGTGCAGGCCGGTGGTGGGTTCGTCGAGAATGTAGACCGTCCGGCCGTTGGACCGCTTCTGCAGTTCGGCGGCCAGTTTCACGCGTTGCGCCTCACCACCGGACAGCGTGGTCGCGCTCTGCCCCAGCCGCACATAACCGAGTCCGACATCGACCAGGGTCGAGAGGTACCGGTGGATCGAGGTCACCGGTTCGAAGAACTCCGCGGCCTCCTCGATCGGCATATCGAGCACCTCGGCGATGGTCTTACCCTTGTAGTGCACCTCCAGGGTCTCCCGGTTGTAGCGGGCCCCGTGGCACACCTCGCACGGTACGTAGACATCCGGCAGGAAGTTCATCTCGATCTTGAGGGTGCCGTCGCCGGAGCACGCCTCGCAGCGCCCGCCCTTCACATTGAACGAGAAGCGGCCGGGCTGGTAGCCGCGCACCTTGGCCTCGGTGGTCGCGGCGAACAGGCTGCGGATCTTGTCGAAGACACCGGTGTAGGTGGCCGGGTTGGAACGCGGGGTGCGGCCGATCGGCGACTGGTCCACCCGGACCAGTTTGTCCAGCTGGTCGAGCCCGTTGACCCGGGTATGCCGTCCGGGAACCTTGCGCGCGCCGTTGAGCTTGTTGGCCATCACGGTCGCCAGGATGTCGTTGACCAGCGTGGATTTACCCGATCCGGAGACACCGGTGACGGCGGTGAGCACACCCAGCGGGAACGCCACATCGATGCCCCGGAGGTTGTTCTCGGTGGCGCCCACCACGGTGACCCGCCGCTTCTTGCTCACCGGGCGCCGCATCATCGGCACCTCGATCCGCTCCCGGCCGGAGAGATACGCCCCGGTCAGCGAGTTCGGGTCGGCGAGGAGTTCGGAATACGGCCCGCTGTGCACCACCCGGCCGCCGTGTTCAC
>NZ_JBSFRU010000199.1:0-11829 GCF_053589395.1 Nocardia sp. NPDC003345 | reverse complement strand
GCGATGCGCGGCGTCCTGGCGGGCGGCGGGCAGCGGTACCTGATGGGCGCGGAACGTGCCCTCCACCGGCTTACCGTCCACCTGGGGTGGGCCGGTCCAGCCCTTCGGCGTGCGCAGCACGATCATCGGCCAGTGCGGGCGGCTGTTGTCGGTGCCGTCCCGCGCGGCCCGCTGGATCTGCGCGATCCGCTCCAGGCAGGCGTCCATCGCCGCGGCCATGTCCTGGTGCACCTGCGCCGGATCGCGGCCCGCGACGATCAGCGGTTCGTATCCGTTGCCCCGCAACAGCGATACGAGCTCGGATTCCGGGATCCGGGCCAGCAGTGTCGGATTCGCGATCTTGTATTCGTTGAGGGCCAGGATCGGGAGCACCGCGCCGTCGCGGGCCGGGTTCAGGAATTTGTTGGCGTGCCAGCTGCCCGCCAGCGGGCCGGTCTCCGCTTCGCCGTCGCCCACCACGCAGAACACCGTCAGGTCCGGATGATCCAGCGCGGCACCGAACGCGTGCAGCAGCGAATAGCCGAGTTCGCCGCCCTCGTGGAACGAGCCGGGGGTCTCCGGGGCGCAGTGGCTGGGAACACCACCGGGGAAGGAGAACTGGGCGAACAGCGCCCGCATGCCCTCGCGGTCGCGCGGGATATGGCTGTACAACTCCGAACAGGTGCCTTCCAGCCACGCGCAGGCGTTGGGGCCCGGCCCGCCGTGGCCGGGCCCCGCCACGAACACCGCGTCCAGGTCGCGTGCCCGGATCGCCCGATTCGCGTGTACCCACACCAGATTCAACCCGGGAACCGTGCCGAAATGGCCGAGCAGGCGAGGTTTGATGTGCTCCGGGGCCAGCGGCTCCCGGACCAGCGGGTTGTCCATCAGATAGATCTGCCCCACCGACAGATAGTTGGCGGCCCGCCACCACGCGTCCAGGGTTTCGAGTTCGTCGGGATCCAGCGGCCCCGTAGCCGCCGCCGACAGCACGTAGGGCCGGGGTGCGAGCGATTCGCCACCGCCTTCACCCACATTGTCGGCGCTCGTATCCCCGCCGCCATTCGTCAACTGCGTCATACGCCGAACCTCCTGGAGGTCGTGGTCGCAACAGCCGCCCACCCGCCGAGTGTGGTACCGCCACCACGATAGCTGGATGTGTGCCGTACCGCGCCCGGTTCGGCGCGCGCGAAACCGCGGCCGTGCCATCGAAACGCTGTCGCCCGGCGGCATACCCGCGCCGCGACCCGGTAATCGGTGTGGTGGGGCGCCGCCCGGACCAGACCGGCCGGGGACCACCGCCACCGGGCGGCGGCCGGCGGTGCCCCGGAGTGGTGCCGGTGTGCGTGGTCGCGCCCCGGCGCGGTGTGCCCCGGTCGCGCCCCGGCGTGGTGGCCGGGCGGCCGGCGGATAGGGTCCCCGCATGCACATTTTCGGCAGGATCATCGCCGTCGCCGCGGTCGGCGCGGCCGCGCTCGGCCTGACCGGGTGCGGCTCGGACGACAGTTCCGAGAGCAGCGCCCCGACCACCACCGCGGCCGCCCCGGCGACCGCTCCCGCCCAGGCCGGACCGACCGCCTCCAAGGGGCGGGAATGCGGCGCCGACGATATCGGCGTCACCGGCGGCTTCGGCGAGGTCCCGCAGATCACCGTTCCCGACGACTGCGATCCGCCGAAACAGCTGATAACCAAGGATCTGGTTCCCGGCACCGGACCGGGTGCCGCGGCGGGGGAACAGCTGACCATGAATTACGCCCTGGTCACCTGGTCGGACAAGCAGACACTCGATTCGTCCTTCGAACGCGGGGAACCCTTCGAACTGACCCTCGGGTCCGGCATGGTGATTCCCGGCTGGGAACAGGGCCTGGAAGGGATGCAGCAGGGTGCCCGCCGGTTGCTGATCATTCCGCCGGAGCTGGGTTACGGCGCCGGCGGTAACGGTGTGCAGCCGAACGAGACCCTGGTCTTCGTCACCGACCGGCTGTAATACCGCGACCGGCCTGCAGCGTGAGCGGGCCGGTCAACTACCCTGGTCGGGATGCGTATCCCGGGCGCGTGAAACCGCAGGTGCTCGCCGCTTCGGACGGTACGCCGAGGGCGCGTACCCACGTGCCGTCGCCGACCACGCGCCATCATCCGGTGACCAGCACGTATACGTGCGGGGCCGGTGAGAACACGAACCGACGAGAAACAAGGAGCATGTCCGTGAAGAGCACCGTCGAGCAGCTGAGCCCGACCCGGGTCCGGATCAATGTCGAGGTGCCCTTCGAGGAGCTGAAGCCGGACTTCGATCGCGCCTACAAGGCCCTCGCCAAGCAGGTGCGCATTCCCGGCTTCCGTCCGGGGAAGGCGCCGGCCAAGCTGCTCGAGGCGCGCCTGGGCCGCGGGGCGGTGCTGGAGCAGGTCGTCAACGACGCGCTGCCCGGTCGCTACAGCGAGGCCGTCACCACCTCCGAGGTGAAGGTGATCGGCCAGCCGGAGATCGAGATCACCAAGATCGAGGACGGCGAGGAGCTGGCGTTCACCGCCGAGGTCGATGTCCGCCCGGAGATCACCCTGCCCGAGGATTACAGCGCGATCGCCGTGACGGTCGACGCCATCGAGGTCACCGACGCCGATATCGACGAGCAGCTGCAGTCGCTGCGGCAGCGGTTCGGCACCCTGACCGGCGTCGAGCGCGCGGTACAGGACGGCGATTTCGTCTCCATCGACCTGTCGGCCACCGTCGGCGGCGAGGAGGTCCCGGAGGCCGCGACCACCGGCCTGTCGCACGAGGTCGGTTCCGGCCAGCTGATCGAGGGCCTCGACGAGACCCTGACCGGGATGTCGGCCGGCGAGTCCAAGGAGTTCACCTCCACCCTGGTCGCCGGTGAGCACGCCGGGCAGGAAGCCACCATCACCGTCACCCTCGGTTCGGTCAAGGAACGCGAACTGCCCGAGGCCGACGACGAATTCGCCCAGCTCGCCAGCGAATTCGACACGATCGACGAACTGAAGACCGATCTGCGCGCCCGGGTCGAGCGGGTCAAGAAGGTCACCCAGGCCGGCGAGATCCGCGACAAGGTCCTCGAGCAGCTGCTCGAGACCGTCGAGGTCCCGCTGCCCGAGGCCGTGGTGAAGGCCGAGATCGACGCCGTCGAGCACGACGCCGTGCACGGTTTCGATCACGACGAGGCCAAATTCGCCGAGGCGCTCGAGGCCCAGGGCTCCAGCCGGGAAGAGTTCGACGCCGACACCAAGGAAGCCGCGGAGAAGTCGGTGAAGACCCAGCTGCTGCTGGACGCCGTCGCCGAGGCCGAGGGCACCCAGGTCGGTCAGGAGGAGCTCACCGAGCGGATCCTGTTCCAGGCCCAGCGGTACGGCATGGCCCCCGAGCAGTTCATCCAGCAGGTCCAGCAGGCCGGTCAGCTCGGCGCCGTCTTCGCCGATGTCCGCCGCGGCAAGGCCCTGGCCGAGGTCGTGCTCCAGGTGACCGTCACCGACTCCGAGGGCAACACCGTCGACACCGACGAGATGTTCGGCAACAAGGCCGACGACGACGCCGAGGCCACCACCGAGGAAGCCACCACCGAAGCGGAGTAACCCCCGCGACGATCGCGCACAGCAGCCCTGGGACCTGAGGGAGTGTCGGCCATCCACAGACAGCAGACGAGCAACCGCTGTCGTCGGTATGCCCACCCCCCGAAGCCCAGGGCTTCTGCCACCTCCGGATGGCCGCGTCCAATGGTCGGGGTCCGCCCCGCAGCGACGGAGCAAGGGGGCGCGACGGTGGCCCACGTTCATCCGTATGGTCAGCAATCGAGGTTCGGGGCCCGTCTCGGTTCTGGAGCGACGGAGCGAGGGAGCGCAGCGACTGAGCGTAGGAGTGAAGAACCGAGACACAAGGGGGCCCCGAACCCCCGCGCCGCCGGAGGCGGCGCCATAGATATTGCGCTCTGAGCGAATCGGGGTGGTACCGGAAGATCGGTGCCGCCCTGTTTCGTTAGTGTTTGTGACAGCAACGAGCCGGCGAAGAGAAGGCAGGTATCCGTGACAATCAACAAAGCCGAGGTCATGACAGCTCCGACCGCTGGGCTCAATCTCAGTGATTCGGTGTACGAGCGCCTGCTGAGTTCGCGCATCATCTTCCTCGGCACCCAGGTCGACGATGACATCGCGAACAAGATCTGCGCGCAGCTGCTGCTGTTGTCGGCGGAGGACCCCACCAAAGATATTTCGCTCTACATCAACTCGCCCGGCGGGTCGGTGAACGCGGGTATGGCGATCTACGACACCATGCAGTTCGTCGAATGCGATATCGCGACCACCGCGATGGGTCTGGCCGCTTCCATGGGGCAGTTCCTGCTGACCGCCGGCGCGCCGGGGAAGCGTTTCGCGCTGCCGCACACCCGGATCATGATGCATCAGCCCTCGGCCGGTATCGGCGGTTCGGCCGCGGATATCGCGATCATGGCCGAGCAGTTCGCCTACACCAAGCGTGAGCTGAACGAGTTGCAGGCGCAGCACACCGGTAAGCCGGTGGAGCAGATCAACGCCGACGCCGACCGCGACCGCTGGTTCACCCCCGACCAGGCGCTCGAATACGGCTTCATCGACCATGTGGTCAGCACTGCGCGCCAGACAGGCGGCACGGGCAGCAACTAGGGCGTCGCCGCGAATCCGGGCCGGTGGCCGGTTCGTTTTCGCGTATCCGTCCGGCGGAAAGCTCACTCACAGACTTGGAGACGAATATGGCCAATCCGATCGATCCTCGCGGCCTGGGCGGTGTCGCCCCGGCGGGTCCGCAGTCGCGCTACATCCTGCCGTCGTTCATCGAGCATTCGAGTTTCGGCGTCAAGGAGTCCAACCCGTATAACAAGCTGTTCGAGGAACGCATCATCTTCCTCGGCGTGCAGGTCGACGACGCGTCGGCGAACGACATCATGGCGCAGTTGCTGGTGCTCGAATCGCTGGACCCGGACCGCGATATCACGATGTACATCAATTCGCCGGGTGGTTCGTTCACCTCGCTGATGGCGATCTACGACACCATGCAGTACGTGCGTGCCGATGTCGCGACCGTCTGCCTCGGGCAGGCCGCGTCGGCGGCGGCGGTGCTGCTGGCGGCGGGGACGCCGGGTAAGCGGGCGTGCCTGCCGAACGCGCGGGTGCTGATCCACCAGCCGTCGGTGGAGGGCGGCATCCAGGGGCAGGTGTCGGATCTGGAGATCCAGGCCGCCGAGATCGAGCGGATGCGCCGGCTGATGGAGACCACCCTGGCCCGGCATACGGGTAAGGACGCGGAAACCATCCGTAAGGACACCGATCGTGACAAGATCCTGACGGCCGAGGATGCCAAGGAGTACGGGATCATCGATACGGTGTTCGATTACCGCAAGCTCAGCGCCCAGAAGTAGGGCCACCCCGGTCCGGCGGGCCGCGCCGCGGTACGCCGGATCGGCCGGGGTGGGCCTGTGGCCCAGCCGGATACCGCGGGCGCGTCGCCCCGACACGCCCCATTCGGCGCGGCGCGCGAAAAAAGGCGCCGCGACGAGGTATCCGGGTGAATCCCGGCACAACCGCGACGAGAAACCTGCCCGAGTTGTCGACCTCCATCGCGCTCACCGGGTACGGTCAAACACAGGGACCTTTGTTCCCGGTTGACAGCACCGCCCAAAGATCCGGGTGAAACCGCCGGATTCGCTCCACCTGAGGCGGCGGCCGGCTGACAGCTGGACGGATGGTTGCACGCGAACAAGGAAGTAGGGACCCACACGATGGCGCGCATCGGCGACGGCGGCGATCTGCTCAAATGCTCGTTCTGCGGAAAGAGCCAGAAGCAGGTCAAGAAGCTCATTGCGGGACCAGGGGTGTACATCTGCGACGAGTGCATCGATCTGTGCAACGAGATCATCGAGGAGGAGCTGGCGGAGTCGAGTGAGGTCAAACTCGACGAGCTGCCGAAACCGGCGGAGATCCGGGATTTCCTGGAGAATTACGTTATCGGGCAGGACACCGCCAAACGCACGCTCGCGGTCGCCGTGTACAACCATTACAAGCGTATTCAGGCCGGGGACAAGGGCCGTGACGCGCGTGGGGAGAGCGTCGAGCTGGCGAAGTCCAATATTCTGATGCTCGGTCCCACCGGTTGCGGTAAGACCTATCTCGCGCAGACGCTGGCGAAAATGCTGAACGTTCCGTTCGCGATCGCCGATGCCACCGCTCTCACCGAGGCCGGTTATGTGGGCGAGGATGTCGAGAATATTCTCCTGAAACTCATCCAGGCCGCCGATTACGACGTGAAGCGGGCCGAGACCGGAATCATCTATATCGACGAGGTCGACAAGATCGCCCGTAAGAGCGAGAACCCGTCGATCACCCGCGATGTCTCGGGTGAGGGTGTGCAGCAGGCCTTGCTGAAGATTCTGGAGGGCACCCAGGCCAGCGTGCCGCCGCAGGGCGGGCGTAAGCATCCGCATCAGGAGTTCATCCAGATCGATACGACGAACGTGCTGTTCATCGTGGCGGGGGCGTTCGCGGGTCTGGAGAAGATCATCTCCGATCGCACCGGGCACCGGGGGATCGGGTTCGGCGCCGAGGTCCGCTCCAAGGCCGAGATCGATACCACGGATCATTTCGCCGAGGTGATGCCGGAGGATCTGATCAAGTTCGGTCTGATTCCCGAGTTCATCGGCCGTCTGCCGGTTGTGGCGTCGGTGACCAACCTGGACAAGGATTCGCTGGTGAAGATCCTGTCCGAGCCGAAGAACGCGCTGGTCAAGCAGTATATTCGCCTGTTCGAGATGGACGGGGTGGATCTGGAGTTCACCCGGGACGCGCTCGAGGCCGTGGCCGATCAGGCGATTCTGCGGGGCACCGGGGCGCGGGGCCTGCGCGCCATCATGGAAGAGGTGCTGCAGCAGGTGATGTTCGATATCCCGAGCCGTGACGATGTGGCCAAGGTCGTGGTGGACGCGGATACGGTGAACGACAACGTGCTGCCCACCATCGTGCCGCGGAAGCGGGAGCGTCCGGAGCGCCGGGACAAATCCGCCTGACGGCAGTCGCAATCGTTCGGAGGCCGGATCGGGGCCCAACCGGATCCGGCCCGCAGTACTCTCGGTGACCCTCGGCATTCATGCGATGTAGGAGCAGGTCATGGCGATGCAGCGGCTATACGCACCCACACGGATGATCCGTGTGGGTGCTTTCGTATCCGTCGTGGGTGCGGCGCTGGCGGCGGTGGTCCTGGCCGCGCCGCCGGCTGGCGCCGCGGTGCGGCAGGTGAGCGTGACGCCGGATATGAACGCCGGTATCCGCACCAACTACGGGACCGGGTGCACCTATACGGTGCGGGCCTGGCTGAGCGAGGCGGTGGCACCGGTGACCTTCTTCGACAACGGGGTCCCGTTCGTCACGGTTCCACCGCTCGGGGGCGGGCTGGCGCTGGCTCGGTGGGTGCCGGCCACCGGGGGCGACCACACCCTGTCGGCGGTGCAGGCCGACGGGGGCGGTGCGGCGCCCGGTGTGCGGGTCTTCGTGGGGCGCGGCGAGCATATCGGCTACGCCTGCTGGGTTATCTGAACGTCAGGCCCAGGGCACCCGGCAGGAGTCCGTGCTGAATCCCTGCGCGGTGATACCGAGGGCGTGGTTGCCGCGGGCGCGGGAATTCTCCAGCGCGATGTGATAGGTCAGTTCGATCACGCCGGGGCGGCCGAAGCGCTCTTCGAGATCGGCGACCTGCTCGTCGGTGACGGTCATCGGGGTGGCGGTCATGGCGTCGGCGTAGGCGATGGCCGCGCGCTCGTCGTCGGTGTAGTGGGGTGAGGTCTCGTATTCGGCGATGTGCTGGAGCCGGTCGATGTCCAGGCCGTCCAGGCGCTGCAGCATGGTGCCGAAGTCGACGCACCACGAGCAGCCGACGGTCCAGGCCGTGCGGTACACGGCGATTTCGCGGATATTCGCGGGTAGTTTCCGGGAGACGCGCTCGACAAGCAGTTCGTGGACACCGTTGGCGACCATGATGCCCTGGTGGTGGGCGGCGACCGCGAACGGTTCGGGGACTTCGCCCATTCTCCGCCGGGCGAACCAGTACATCACCCGGGCCAGCGGTCCGGCGTCCTTCGGTGCGACTGCGGGGATGCGGGTTGTGCTCATCGGTGCTCCTCGTGCCGGTGGTTATCGGTCTACAAGGGGGACGAGACGGCGGCGCTCGGCGTGACGCGTCGGAAAGGCCGCGTGACGTGCTCCACACGCTCGGCGCGAAATCGGGTTGTGGCGCCCGGGACGCCCACGATCTCGGCCCGACGCAGCCGGGACTTGTGGGCAGGTACCGGCTGCGTGATGGGGGCCGGGGCCGGTCGTGGGCGGCCCGGGCTGGCGATGCGGACGGCTCAGCGCAGTCGAGTCGCCGCATCGCGGCTCATTCGGGTTCGACGGCCATATCGTCGGCACCCCAGTAGGCGCGCATCCGGACGATCCGGCCTTCGTCGTCGAACTCCATGGTGTCGATCGGGCTCAGCGTCATACGGTGCCCGCCGGCCTTGGTGACCAGGGTGAAGACGAAGGCGGCGTGGCGTCCGGCGATGCGGACGGTCTCCGGCGCGAGGCTCGTCTCGCGGTCCAGGCTCGCGATCACGTCGTAGAACTCGCGGATGGCATCGTGGCCCTGCTTCGGCTCGGTGCCGATGGGGTCTTCGATGACGGCGTCCGGGGCGTAGAGAGCGACGATATCCTCGGTCGGGCCCGAGCCGACCAGTTTCACATACTGCTCGACCACATCGCGGATCTCGCGTGCCATCACCACTCCTGCCAAAATGAAACGTGTTCTAGGTTCGGCAGCGTAGCAGTTGTGCGGGGATTCGTCAGCGGATTCATTGCATGCGACTATCCGCCGGTCAGCGGCCTCTGTCGCGATATAGGTGGAGAAATACCTGGTGAACGCGTTGCCGCTGCCGACGGGCGGGTATCGCCGCTGATCCCTCGATTCGCCGTTGAATCGCCGCCGTGCAGAGTGTGCGTCTGCCCGGAATGTCGGTAGATCGGTCGCGAGTGTTACGTGTTCCTGCTTCCTGTCGCGCGGATTTCCACTGTCGATTTCGCGGAATACCCGATCGCTTGCCGGGGCCGCCCGCGCGCTGCCGCCCGGTCGCGAGTGAGAAATCATTGCTATGACTGCAGGTCTGGCCGGTGTGTCTCCGGTTCGGTGTCGGTATTGTGATGTTGAATCGACCCGATCAACCAGATGTTCGAGCGACAAGTGGAAGCGGAGGAAATATGGCACTGCCAACGATGACCGCGGAACAACGCACGGAGGCTCTGGCCAAAGCGGCGGCGGTGCGCAAGGCGCGCTCCGAACTGATCGGTCAGGTCAAGGACGGCAAAGTGTCCGTCGCCGATCTGCTGCGCAAAGCCGATAGCGATGAACTGGTCAAGAAGACCAAGGTGGTCGCCGTGATCAAGGCTCTGCCGGGCGTCGGCCCGGTGAAGGCCGCCAAGCTGATGGATCAGGCGGATATCCCGGAAGACCGCCGTATCGGTGGCCTGGGTGCCCGGCAGCGCGCGGCGCTGCTGGAGGCGCTGGCCAACTGAGGAGGGGGAGCGTCCGGTCGCGGACGCTCCGAACTCCGGCCGCGGCCGGGCCGGTCGTATGAGACGACCGGCATGGCCTCGGCGGTAGCGGGGGAAATGGTGATTACTGTGGCACTATGGCCGTTCGCGACGAACTCGAATCGTTCCTGGACGAGTACCAGTCCACATTGAGTAACTACGACGCGGAACGTGCCGCGTCGCTGTGGGGGACGCCGGGCACGATCGTCGGTGACGATTTCGTGGGTGCTCTGCATTCACGCGAGGAAATGGCCCAGGGGCTGGCCCAATCCTATCCGGTGTATCAGGCGCTGGGATTGTCCCGCGTCGATCACACTGTTCTCGAACTCGCCGAGCTCACACCCTCGCTGGTGCGTATCCGGGTGCGCTGGTACTTCTACGACAGCGACGACACGATGCTTACCGATAGCGATTATGAATATGTGCTGCGCCGCGACGACGAGGGCTGGCGGACCTATGTCGCGATCCCGCTGGATGCCGCGGAAAAGCTCGCCCGGCTGGCCGACGAACGAGGCGTGCGGTTGCCGGAGGCGTGATCGCCGGGCCGATTGTCGCCGAAAAGGGCGAGTGATCGTCCGGGACGGGTGCCCGGTGGCGTCGGTTCAGGAACCGGTGCTGTTCCGGTCCGTCAGCAGCGCGGCGATGCCGTCCAGGATCCGCTCGATTCCGAATTCGAGCGCGGCATCGCGGCCCGGCCCGGCGCCCTCGTTCGGGCCGCCGGGGGGGTCGGTCAGCGCCGCGATCACGGAGGGAAAGCGATCGCCGGCGATTTCGAGGGCCGCCGCGATGCCCTCGGAAAAGGCGCCCTCGTTCCCGCCCGGTGTCATCAGCTGCTGCGCCAGGCTGCGCACGTGGCCGTTGAGGACGACCAGGGTATCCATCCGTTCCGGCCCGCTCAGGGCGGTTTCGTCGAGGGTGCGCAGCGCGGCCTCCATCCAGCCGAGTTCGTGCGGCCCGATGGGCCGGGCCCCGGTCAGGAGTTCCATGGCCCAGGGGTGTCGCCGGTAGCGTTCGAAGGTCAGCAGGGCCCAGGAGCGCAGCCCGGACCGCCAATCCGGTGGCGCGCCGGCTTGCGGCTCCGGTGGCGGCCCGAGCGCGGCCTCCAGCATCAGCGCGGTCAGTTCCGATTTGCCCGGTAGGTGGCGGTACAGCGACATCTTGGTGTAGCCGAGCCGGTCGGCCAGGCGTTGCATGGACAGCCCGGCGAGTCCTTCGGTATCGGCCAATCCGACGGCCTCGGCGACGATGGCGGCACGAGTGAGGGCGGGTTTCGGGCCCCGGGTCGGTCGCCGGTCGGTTCCCCAGAGCAGTTCGAGCACGGTCGGGGTCGGCATCGGGGCCTTTCGAAAAGTCGTTGACGTGCCACTGTGTCTACCATACGCTGTTTTGCGTCCGCCGGAAACAGTTTCCATTGGATGCAGATCAGGAATGGAGTTCCTCATGCGCAATCGCACCGTTCTCGTTTCCGGCGCGAGCATCGCCGGCCCCTCGGTCGCCTACTGGCTCGACCGCTACGGATTCGAGGTCACCGTGGTCGAGCGCGCCGCCGCCCTGCGCCCGGGTGGGCAGGCCGTCGACTTCAAGGGGTCCGTGCAGCGCACGGTGCTCGAGCGGATGGGCGTCTACGAGGAGGTCCGGCGCCGCAGTACCGGCGCCACCGATATGGTCATCATGGATACCGAGGGCCGGGAGCGCGCGCGGATATCCGGCGACTTCACCGGCGGTGATGTCGAGATCCTGCGCGGTGATCTCGCGCAGATCCTCTACGGGCTCACCGCCCGCCGGTGCACCTACCTGTTCGGGGATTCGATCAGCGCATTGCGCGAGACCACCGACGGTGTGGAGGTCGAATTCGAAAACGGCCCGTCCCGTCGCTTCGACCTGGTGATCGGCGCCGACGGGATCCATTCACGGGTGCGCCGCCTGGCGTTCGGGCCCGAAGCGGAATTCGTCGGCCATCGGGGGTACTACTACGCCATCGCGGGGGAGCCGCCGGCCGGGGAACGAGCGGACGGCCCGCGCCGGGAAATCGCCTATGCCTACAGTGCGCCGGGCCGGCTCGCGGTGCGGGGCGGGCCGAAGGCCCGGCAGATGTACCTCTTCGCCGCCGCGGAAACCGAGTTCACCGACGAGGGCGCGAAGCGCCGTTTCCTGATGGACCGATTCGCGGGCATGGCGGGGGCGGTACCCGAGATGCTCGCGGAACTGTCCGAGTACGACGATTTCTATCTGGACGCGCTGGCCCGGGTGCGCATGCCCGCC
>NZ_JBSFRU010000198.1:0-11845 GCF_053589395.1 Nocardia sp. NPDC003345 | reverse complement strand
CGGCGGACTCGGGTCCGCCGGCGGTTCTCTTCGTCTATGCGTGGATCAGGAATCGGCCTGGCAGGCCGCCGAATCCAGCTGCGCGGACTTCACGATATTGCACGCGAAACCGTGCTCGATCTTCCACTGATCGCCCTCGGCCACGAAGGCGACCGTCGCGTTCTCCACCGGGGCGCCGCCGATGGTGATATCGGCGTCGGCGGTCACCTTGCCGTCGACCGGGTCGCCGACATTGGTGATCTTGACGGTGACCTCGTTCTTCTTCGCGGCCTCGACCAGCTTGTCGACGAGCTGCGGATCCTGTTCCGCGTCTTCGATCCAGGCGAGCTTCTCGTCCTCGCCGACCGAGCCGTCGAGCGCCCGGTTGATCTTGTCGTTGAGCTCCTCGGCGGTGGGCTTCGGCAGGTTCGGCGCCGGAGTGGTGGTGGGCGCCTTGCCCTCTTCCCGGCCGTCCTGGGTCTTACCCGACTCGAATTCCGCGGCCGCCTCGGTGGTGGTGGCGGAACCGGTCGAGGTCTCCTCGGTGGACGAGCAGGCGGTGAAGGTGAGGGCGGCGGCGGCCATTGTCACGGCGGCCACGACCCGGATCGGACGGATTTTCACAGTTCTTGTTCCCCTACGAGTGTTAGCGGCGGATTCGGCGCCGGCCGGTCGGTCTGGACGGTACGAACTCACAGGTCGTAACCGGAAGTGCAGTTCCAGTGCTCGATATAGGCATTGCCCGGGTTGTTGGCCAGCGCCTCCGAACGCGCCGCCGACCGGGTGGCGCCGGAGCCGTAGCTCAGCCAGTTGTCCGAAACCGCCAGCGCGCCACAGCCGTTGCGCCAGGAGATCTTCGCCACGCAATCGCCCGCCCCACAGCTGTCCACCGCGGCCTGCTCGGCCTCGGAGTAGCTGTCGTAGTCGTAGGACCACCCGTAGTTGCCGGTGGTCACCGACACCGCGATAGCGCCGTAATAGCTGTTGTACTGCGCGTGGGCGGGTGTCACCGAGGCGGCGAGCAACGAACCGATGGTCGCCACCATAACGGCGGCAACGGTGATCATCTTCTTCAAAGGTGTTCCCATCTGTGATTTTAGGTCCACGACCCTTATGGACCGAGTGACAAAGTACAGAGCACTTCTGTCGCAGAGCAACCGGTTCGGTATTCGTCGCCTTCCCTGCGGCCGGGTCTCGGCTAGATTCATCGTGTGAACATGGCTCAGCGTGAACGCCGTGCACTGGTCGAATCGATGCGGGCGGCCGGACCCGACGCCGGCACCCTGTGCGGCCAGTGGACGGTTCGAGATCTGGCCGCGCACCTGGTGGTACGGGAGCGGCGTCCCGACGCCGCACCGGGCATCATGGTGCCCGCGTTCGCCGGATATCTGGAGAGAGTGCAGAACAAGGCCGCGCAGCGGCCGTTCCCCGAGCTCCTGGAACAGGTTCGTACCGGTCCGCCGTGGTGGTCGCCGTTGCGACCGGTCGACGCCGTGGCCAACCTCGCGGAAATGTTCGTCCACCACGAGGACGTACGCCGCGCGCAGCCGGGCTGGGAACCCCGGGAACTGTCCGCCGAGGATCGGCGCAGCCTGTGGTCGGCGCTGCGGCGAATGGCCAAGATGGCCTACCGGAAGGCGCCGGTTCCGGTCGAGTTCGCGACGCCGGACGGCGACAGCGTGCGGGTCGGCGCCAAGGAGGGTCCGGTGGTGACACTCACCGGGACCGCCGCCGAATTGCTGCTGCACGCCTTCGGTCGCGAGCAGGTCCGGATCGAGACCGCCGGCGACCCCGACGCGGTGCGGCAGGTACTCGGACTCGACCGTTCGATCTGAGCGGCGGGTACGTCGCGGGACCGCCATCCCGGCCGGTGCCAGTGTTGCGGATGGTCCTGATGGGGTTGTTGCGGCTAGCCTGACTTCATGGCAGGTAAGTCCCGCGGCACGACCACACCGGGTGCGCGGGCGGGATCGGCTCGGGGGCGGACGACCGCGGCGCGTTCTCGTTCGGGCAGTTCGCGCCAGGCGGCGAGTTCGGCGAGCGCAGGTGGTGCGCCCCGGAAGAGCACCCGGAAGGCCGCCGCCCGCCCCGCGGCGGGCACTCGCGCCCGCCGCCCGGCCCGGCGCCCGGCGCCCGCCCGGCGCTCCGATACCGCGCCGCTGGCCGTCTTCGGCCGGATGGTCACCGGCGGCTGGACGATGGCCGCCCGTGGCCTCGGCGCCACCACCCGGGCGCTGAGCCGGGCCGGGGATATCGAGCACGGGCACCGCCGGGACGGAATCGCGCTCGGCCTGATCGCGGTGAGCGCGGTGATCGCGGCCGCGGTCTGGCTGTCGGCCGGGGGCCCGATCGGGCACTGGGTGGAGGGCATCATCCGGGCGATCACCGGATCGGCCTCGGCGGTGCTGCCGTTCGTGGCCTCCGGTATCGCGGTGGTGCTGATGCGCACCGAACCGAACCCCGAGATCCGGCCGCGTCTGGTCCTGGGCGGTCTGCTCATGGGCCTGCCCTTCCTCGGTCTCTGGCATATCGCCGACGGCGCGCCGGCGGCGGCCGCGGGCCGGGCCGATGCCGCGGGTTTCATCGGGTTCGTCATCGGCGGCCCGCTCACCGACGGGCTGACGGCGTGGCTGTCGGTGCCGATCCTGCTGCTGGCCGTCATGTTCGGCCTGCTGCTGGTCACCGGCACCACGGTGCGGGAGGCTCCGCAACGGCTGCGCGAATTCTTCGGTGCGCCGCTGCCCGCCGATGATCCGGACTACCGCGACGGCTACGACCCGGTCGACGAGTTCGATACCGCCTCCGGTGGTTCCGCGACCCGATCACGCCGCCGCGGGCGGTCCCCGGCCCAGAGCTACCCGGCCGACGAATTCGGCCCCGATCCGGACGGCCCCGGCGAACCGCCGCTGCGTGAGGCGAAACCGATCGCGGCCGGATCCGAACCGGAAGGTCCGCCGGCTCGCCGGAAGCGCAAGCCGGCGGCTCCCGCGCCGATCGATCAGACCCCGCCGCCCCCGCCGGAACCGGAATTCGTCGCCGATCGCGCCCCCGAGGGCGATTACACGCTGCCGCCGATGAATCTGCTCGTCGACGGCGATCCGCCGCGTAAGCGCAGCGCCGCCAACGAATCGATGATCGAGGCGATCACCGAGGTCCTGGTGCAGTTCAAAATCGACGCGGCGGTGACGGGATTCGTGCGGGGCCCGACGGTCACCCGCTACGAGGTGGAACTCGGGCCCGGGGTGAAGGTCGAGAAGATCACCGCCCTGACCCGCAATATCGCCTACGCGGTGGCGACGGAGAACGTGCGCCTGCTCGCCCCGATCCCCGGTAAATCGGCGGTCGGTATCGAGGTGCCGAACTCCGACCGCGAGCTGGTACGGCTGGCCGATGTGCTCAAGGCCCCGGCCACCCGCAACGACCACCATCCACTGGTGATCGGGCTCGGCAAGAACATCGAGGGCGAATTCGTCTGCGCGAATCTGGCCAAGATGCCGCATCTGCTGGTGGCCGGTTCCACTGGTTCCGGCAAATCGAGTTTCGTGAACTCGATGCTGGTATCGCTGCTACAGCGGGCCACCCCGGACGAGGTCCGGATGATCCTGATCGATCCGAAGATGGTGGAGCTGACCCCCTACGAGGGCATCCCGCATCTGATCACGCCCATCATCACCCAGCCCAAGAAGGCCGCCGCGGCGCTGGCCTGGCTGGTCGAGGAGATGGAGCAGCGCTATCAGGACATGCAGGCCAGCAAGGTGCGCCATATCGACGATTTCAACCGGAAGGTGAAATCCGGGGCCATCACCACGCCGCTGGGCAGTGAGCGGGTCTACCGGCCCTACCCCTACATCCTGGCCATCGTCGACGAACTCGCCGACCTCATGATGACCGCACCCCGCGACGTCGAGGACGCCATCGTCCGGATCACCCAGAAGGCGCGTGCCGCCGGTATCCACCTGGTGCTGGCGACCCAGCGGCCGTCGGTGGACGTGGTGACCGGGCTCATCAAGACCAATGTGCCGTCCCGGCTGGCCTTCGCGACCTCCTCGCTCACCGATTCCCGGGTAATCCTCGATCAGCCCGGCGCCGAGAAACTCATCGGTATGGGCGACGGCCTGTTCCTTCCGATGGGCGCGGGTAAACCGACGCGGCTGCAGGGCGCCTTCATCGGTGACGAAGAGATCCACGCGGTGGTCGAGTTCACGAAGAACCAGGCCGAACCGGATTACACCGAGGGCGTCACCGCCGCCAAGGCCGGGGAGAAGAAGGATGTCGATCCGGATATCGGTGATGATCTCGACGTCTTCCTGCAGGCGGTGGAACTCGTGGTCACCTCGCAGTTCGGTTCGACGTCGATGTTGCAGCGCAAACTGCGGGTCGGGTTCGCCAAGGCCGGGCGGCTGATGGACCTGATGGAGACCCGCGGTGTCGTCGGGCCCAGTGAGGGATCCAAGGCGCGTGATGTGCTGATCAAACCCGATGAGCTGGACGGGCTGCTCTGGTCGATCCGGGGTGGCGGCGACGAACCGCCCCCGGATCCCGCAGGGCCGTGACGCCCGCCACCGCGGCTCCGGTCCGGCGGGGCGGCGGTATGCGAGGATGGTCGGTGCGAACCCCGGGGCCCGAGCGAATCGGGCATATCGGGCATGATTGGGAGCATGACTCGTACTGCTGATCGGAACGCCGCATGCAGGTAAGCGCTCTCGTGTGGGGGATCACCATCGTGGTGATCCTCGGCCTGTTCGTCTTCGACTTCTTCGCCCACGTGCGGACACCGCACGAGCCCACCTTCCGCGAGTCCGGCTTCTGGTCCGCGGTGTACATCGGCCTGGCCCTGGCCTTCGGCGGTTTCATCGCCTGGAAATGGGGCGGCACCTACTCCGGCGAGTACTACGCCGGGTTCGTCACCGAGAAGGCACTTTCGGTGGACAACCTGTTCATCTTCCTGATCATCATGTCCACCTTCGCGGTGCCGCGGATCTACCAGCAGAAAGTGCTGTTGATCGGCATCGTGGTGGCCTTGGCGATGCGCGGCGTCTTCATCGCCGTGGGTGCCGCGGCGATCAGCGCCTTCAGCTGGGTCTTCTACCTCTTCGGCCTGTTCCTGGTCTACACCGCGGTGAAACTGCTGCGGGAGAGCGGCCACGAGGTCGAGGAGGAACAGAAACGCGACAGCCGGATCGTCCGGCTCACCAAACGGCTGGTGCCGACCACCGAGACCTACGACGGCGACAAACTCATCACGCGTATCGACGGCCGGCGTGTAGTGACCCCGATGCTGCTGGCGCTGCTGGCCATCGGCTTCGCGGATCTGCTCTTCGCACTCGATTCCATTCCGGCGATCTACGGCCTCACCGAGCAGCCCTACATCGTCTTCACCGCCAACGCCTTCGCGTTGATGGGGCTGCGCCAGCTGTACTTCCTCATCGGCGGACTGCTGGACCGGCTCGTGTACCTGTCCTACGGCCTGGCCGCGATCCTGGCCTTCATCGGCGTGAAACTCGTGCTGCACGCCCTGCACGAGAACACCCTGCCGTTCATCAACGGCGGGGAGCATGTGAGCGTCCCGGAGATCTCGACCGCCCTGTCGCTCTCGGTGATCCTCGGCATCCTGGTCGTCGCGACCGTGGCCAGCCTGCTCAAAACCCGCGGTCGCGCGAAGCCGCAACCGGCGTCCGGCCCGCAGGAATGAGCCCACGGGTACCGGCCGGTCGCCGACCGGCCGGTACCCGGCCGTCAGTCGCTGAAAGCGCCCATCACGGGTTGCCAGGCGATCGCCCGGACCGCGTCGATCAAGCCCTCTTCGGCGAACGGGTCCGCGCGCAGCAGTTCGTCGAGATCCCCGGCGTCCGGGGCCCGGAACAGCAGCAGGGCGCCGGAGCCGTCCGGGTACGGTCCGCTGCTGAGCAGCTGGCCGGCGGCGAGCCGTTCGGCCAGCCAGGCCCGATGCCGCGGGCGATGGGTATCGCGCGCGGCGATCGTGGCGTCGGAATAGGTGTAGTGGACTGCGAAGATCGGCACGCGACGACTCTAGTGCGCGCGGTGCCGGACCCGGACGTCGCGGCGCGGAGGAGGCCCTGTCCGCGGATCAGAGCGTGAGCAGCATGCGGGTATTGCCGAGAGTGTTCGGTTTCACATAACTCAGATCGAGGAACTCGGCCACGCCCGTGTCGTAGGACCGGCACATCTCCGCGTAGACCTCGGCGGTCACCGGGGTGCCGTCGATTTCGGCGAATCCGTGCCGGGCGAAGAACTCGACCTCGAAGGTGAGTACGAACAACCGGCTCAGCTCCAGCTCCCGGGCCACCTCGACGAGCTGTTCGACGATGAGCTTGCCCACACCGTGACCCTTCACGTCCGGTGCCACCGCCACCGTGCGCACCTCGCCCAGATCGGCCCACAGCACGTGCAGCGCCCCGCAGCCCACTACCCGGTCGTCCAGTTCGGCCACCCAGAACTCCTGTACGGATTCGTACAGGTTGACGAGGTTCTTCTCCAGCAGGATGCGACCGGAGTACACGTCCACCAGCGCCTTGACGGCCGGGACATCGGAGGTGCGGGCACGGCGCACCCGCACGGCGGCGGTCCGCGTACCGGGCGCTGCGCTGGTCGGACCACCTGCTGGTCCCCGTGAGGTCATGGGGTGCACAGTAGTCGGCGACGCTACCGATAGGCTGAGTGTGTGCCGCACATCCCGTTCTCCCGCTCGACCCCGCGCGCCCCTCGGCGCGCGTCGGCGCAGAGGCGGCCATGAGCGTGCACCCCGACGAGATGGACCGGCGGCTGGCCGCGCCCGCGGCGTTGCGCGCCGGGCCGGCGCCGGCGCCGGCGGAATCGGCCGTCCCGCTGCTCAATATCGCCAATATCCTCACCATGGTGCGGATCGCGCTGGTCCCGCTGTTCGTCCTGGCGCTCTTCGCCGAGGGCGGTCACCAGACCGGCTGGCGGGTCGCCGCGACGGCGCTGTTCGCGCTGGCGGCGGTCACCGATCGCTTCGACGGCCAGCTGGCTCGCAAATACGGACTGGTCACCGATTTCGGCAAACTGGCCGACCCCATCGCCGACAAGGCGCTGATCGGCGCCGCGCTGATCGGACTCTCCCTGCTCGGCGACCTGGCGTGGTGGATGACGCTGGTCATCTGTGCCCGGGAGATCGGCGTCACGCTGCTGCGGCTGGCGGTGGTGCGGCGCGGCGTGATCCCGGCCGGGCGGGGTGGCAAGGTGAAGACCCTGGTGCAGTCGGTGGCGATCGGTGTGCTGCTGTTGCCGCTGTCCGGCGGGTTCGCGACCGCGGGAATGGTGCTGATGTGGATCGCGTTGGTGCTCACCGTGGTCACCGGATTGGACTATGTGGGCCAGGCCGCCCGGCTCTGGCTCGCCGGACCGCATCGCAATCGCGGATGACCGGCGGTCACACCGGCCCGCTGACCGCCGCGACGGACGCCGCCGAACTGGTGGCGGCGTTGCGGGAACGCGGCCGGACGGTCGCCACCGCGGAATCTCTCACGGCAGGACTGGTCTCGGCCACCATCGCCGGCGTTCCCGGTGCCAGCACGGTGCTGCGCGGGGGACTGGTGGTCTACGCGACCGACCTCAAACACCGCCTGGCCGGAGTCGACGAACAGTTGCTCGCGGCGGAGGGGCCGGTGGCCGCGAGCACCGCCGAACAGCTCGCCGTCGGGGCGCGGTCGCGCTGTCTCGCCGACTGGGGGCTCGCGCTGACCGGGGTCGCCGGACCCGATCCGCAGGACGGGATCGAGGTCGGCACCGTGTACCTCGGACTGGCCGGGCCCGGCCATACCGAGGTGATGCGGTTGAAACTCGCCGGCGACCGGTGGAATATCAGGGTCGCGGCGACGCGGACCGCGATAGCGGAACTGCTGCGGTGCGTGCGGGCGTGACACCCACCGGGTGAGACGTTCGGCATCCGGTCCGGGAACCTCCGGGACGGGTTCCGACGTTGTGCCAGGAGAGAACCGCGTGCGTGCCGTGGGCTGCGGCATACAGGGCGACGAGCCTACCGGGAGAAGGAGAACTCGATGACGCTGCTGCGAGAAGCGATCGGGGACAGTCTGCGGCGTGCGCGCCTCGCCCAGAGCCGGACCCTACGCGAAGTATCCACCTCGGCGCGGGTGAGCCTCGGGTACCTCTCCGAGGTCGAGCGGGGACGTAAGGAGGCCTCCAGCGAACTACTGGCGGCCATCTGCGAAGCCCTCGACGTCCCGCTGTCGCGGGTGCTGTGGGATGTCGGCGCCGCCATCGCCGCCGAGGACCCCGCGGTGACCGGCACCCCCGCCGCCGCGGCACCCGAACCCGCCGCCGCGCCCGCCGAACCGGCCGCGTCCGCCGAACCCGCCGCCGCCGTGGCATCCGCCACCGCGCGGCCCCAGGTCGACGGCGACACGCGGATCGTCATCCCGGCGCCCAAGAACGGTCCGTTGGTGCTGGTCGAAGCGGCCTGATCGGTGATAGCCGCCGGTTACCGGATCGTGACAATGCGCGCCACGCACCGGAGCGGATAGATTCGTAGGAGGCGTTCCTCCGCGTCCGCTCCGGCCGGGTGTCGCGTATCGGCGCGGGCCGCTCGCCGGGCGAGACGCGGCGTCGTTCGGTAGCCGGTGCCGGGCCTCGCATGGTGGAGGATAGGCATATACGAGTGCGTGACGGTCGCGCACTCCGAGTCGCCCAGGCGGCACAGCAGATGGAGGCGGGATCAACCGATGGCTAATCCGTTTACGAAGGCCTGGAAATATCTGATGGCCCTCTTCGACTCCAAGATCGAGGAGCACGCGGATCCGAAGGTCCAGATTCAGCAGGCTATCGAAGAAGCCCAGCGCCAGCACCAGGCCCTGTCCCAGCAGGCGGCCTCGGTGATCGGCAACCAGCGTCAGCTGGAGATGAAGCTCAACCGCCAGCTCGACGAGGTCGAGAAACTCAATGCCAACGCGCGTCAGGCCGTCGTCCTCGCCGACCAGGCCAACGCCGCCGGCGATACCGAGAAGGCGATCCAATACACCAATGCCGCCGAGGCCTTCGCGGCGCAGCTGGTGACGGCCGAGCAGTCGGTGGAGGACCTCAAGGTCCTGCACGACCAGTCGCTGCAGGCCGCCGCACAGGCCAAGAAAGCGGTCGAGCAGAACGCGATGCTGCTGCAGCAGAAGGTCGCCGAGCGCACCAAACTGCTCAGCCAGCTCGAACAGGCCAAGATGCAGGAACAGGTCAGCGCCTCCCTGCAGCAGATGGACAGCACCCTGTCCGCGCCGGGCAGCGTGCCGAGCCTGGACGCGGTGCGGGAGAAGATCGAACGCCGCTACGCCACCGCGCTGGGGTCGGCCGAGCTCGCCCAGAACACCGTCCAGGGGCGCATGCTCGAGGTGCAGCAGGCCAGCGTCCAGATGGCCGGGCACAGCCGGCTGGAGCAGATCCGGGCCTCCATGCGCGGCGATTCCCTGCCCGCCGGTAGCGAGAACTCCGCCATCGACGCCGGGAAGTCCGCGGCCGAACCGGCCCAGCCTCAGATGAACAAAGGCCAGACCGCACAGCAGTAGCGGCTCGACAAGAGCTCGGCGAGGACAGCGATGAAGTCTGACAGGCCCCGATTCCCGACCGGGTCCCGGGAATTCACCCAGGCCTGGACGGATCTGCCGCCCCAGGCCGCCGCCGTCGCCGGGTCGTTGCGCGAAGCCGGCGAGAACGCCCTCACCGCGGTCCGCCGCTGGGCGGATCCACGCGAACGCGAACTCCGCCGGCGCCGCCGGGCCCGGCGGCGCAGTATCGGATTGGGCACCGCCTCCGGTCTCACCACCGCCGGCGCCGTCGGCCTGGTGATCCTGTCCGCTCCCGCCTGGGCGGTGCTGGTCCTGGGCGGCGGTGCGGTCGCCCTGGTCACCGGTGCGGCCCTGAGTACCCGGCGCTATCTGCGACTGCGCCGGGCCCCGCTACCCATGGCCGGTCACGTTCCCCGGAAACTCCCGTCCGCCCGGTCCGCCGCCCGCCCCGCCATGGCGCGGCTGGCCCGGGCCGAACGCGCGCTGCACGAGGTCGCCGGTCAGATCGCACGGTCGCAGCGACTGCCCGCCGACGAACTCGACGATCTGGTGGCCACCGCCGGCTCCGGCGCCGCCGCCCTCACCGCCCTGGCCACCGATATCGCCACCATGGAGGGCGCCATCCAGGCTCTCGGCGGTGGCGCCGGTCTCGCCGACACCGCCGATATCGCTCGACTGAAGGAAACACTGCAGTCGATCGTGGCCCGCCTGGACAGCGGCGTGGCCGAGTACGAACAGGTGGTGGCCGCGGCCACCCGGGTGCTCGCCGTGGACGAAACCGGTGCGCTGCGCTATCGGTTCGACGGTATCGTCGCCGACCTCCGCCAGGCCGCGGACCGGATGGACGGCTGGGCCCAAGCGCTCACCGAACTCGCCGATCGAGCTCCCGAGGGCCTGCTCCCGCCCGCCGCGAGCCGGGCGGCGTGGCAACACCCGATCCCGGAGCCGGTGCGCCGCCGGACCCCAACCTGACCCTCAGGGATATCCCTGATCTTCCCCGGATATCGCTTCTCACCTGGTGATTTCCCGTTCGCGCGGTGCCATGCTCGAAGCAGGCACCAACCGCTGGGAGGCAAAAATGCTGTGGAAGATCATCGGCGTCGTCGCCGTCGTCTGGATCGCGCTGGCAGTGATCGGCGCCTTGATCAAAGGCCTGTTCCCGATCCTCGTGATCAGCGCCGTCGTCTTCGGCCTGTACCTGCTGTACAAGGCGATCTCCGGATCGGACGACAACACCGTCACCAAGGTCTGACCGCCGCGGCGTGGAATGCTTTCCCTCGGGCGCCGGGTGCGCCACGATGGTCGCATGACGAGCATGCCCCATCTCCCCGAGGACTGGCAGCGTGCGCTGGTCATCGTCGCGCACCCCGACGATATCGAGTACGGAGTCGCCGCGGCGGTGGCCCGCTGGACCGCGCAGGGCAAAGACGTCCGGTATGTCCTCGCGACCTCCGGCGAAGCCGGAATCGCCGGGCTGCCGCCCGCCGAATCGGGACCGCTGCGTGAGGCCGAGGAACGCGCCTCGGCAGCGGTCGTCGGCGTCCACGAAGTCGAATTCCTCGGCCACCCGGACGGGCGGATCGAAGCCGGCCTGCCACTGCGCCGCGACCTGGCCGCCGCCATCCGCCGACACCGCCCGGAACTGGTGGTACTCGGCCATTTCGGAGCGACCTGGGCACCGGGCTTCGTCAACAGCGCCGACCACCGCGCCGTCGGCCGCGCCGGGCTCGACGCGGTATCCGACGCCGGCAACGAATGGATATTCCCCGAGATCGCCGATCTCGCCCCGTGGTCCGCGCGCTGGGCGGCGGTCGCGGTACCCAGCGCAGCCACCCACGGCGTCGATGTCACCGACACGATCGACCGCGCGCGGGCGTCACTGACCGAACACCGCCGCTACCTGGAGGTCCTGAGCCCCGAACCGGTCGAAGAACAGGCGCGGGCGGTCGTGGAGATGACCACCGCACCGATCCCCGGATTTCCCGCCGCACGGGCTGTGGGGTTCGAGCTGTACAGCTTTTGAGTGTGGTTGTGATTCGAGGGCTTTGAAGGGGGCTTTTCCGGGAGGGGGGTTGGGGTGGGTTGTTCGCGAAGGTGGTTCGGGGGTGGGTTGTTCGCGCGGGGTGAGTTGGGGGGTGACCTCTCCGCGGAGGTGAGTTCGGATGTGCCCCCTTCGCGAAGGGTGGGGCTGTGATTTTGGAGCGGCTCCGGCGCTCGAGGGTGGGGCCCCGGGGGCCCGGTTCTTCACTCCCGGCGGTCGGTCGCTGCGCTCCCTTCCTCTGGTCGCTCCAGAACCGGGCGGGCCCCACCCCTTGGCG
>NZ_JBSFRU010000197.1:0-11892 GCF_053589395.1 Nocardia sp. NPDC003345 | reverse complement strand
GGTCATCGCTTCGTCACCGCCGTCGAGGAATCCGGCCGGGTCCGTGCCGCCGTCCGGAACCTGCGCGACGAGACGACCGCGCAGTGGGAGGCCGATGTTCTCGTCGGCGCCGACGGCCTGCATTCCGCGGTCCGCGCGTATCTCTATCCGGACGAGGGCGCGCCGCTGTGGAACGGTATCCGGATGTGGCGCGGGACCGCCCGCGCGGCGCCGTTCCGCACCGGATCCTCCATGCTGATGGCCGGCAGCAATCACGCCGCCAAACTGGTCGCCTATCCGCTCACCACCGACTCGGACGACGGAACCGTGGAGGTCAACTGGGTCGCGGAGGTGCGGACACCGCACGGCAGGCAGGGTATGGCGGAGTGGGACCGCACCGGGCGGCTCGCCGATATCGCGCCGCACTACGCGGGCTGGCGGATCGCCGGTGTGGATATCGGCGCCCTGCTGGCCGCCACCGAGACGGTGCTCGAGTATCCGATGGTAGACCGGGACCCGCTGCCGCGGTGGAGTTTCGGGCGCATCACCCTGCTGGGCGACGCCGCGCACCCCATGTACCCGATCGGCTCCAACGGCGGTTCGCAGGCGATCCTCGACGCCGTCGCCCTGGCCGCGGCGCTGCGGGATGCCGACGACCCGGCCGGCGGGCTGGCCGCCTACGAATCCGCCCGCCGGGAACCTGCGAACGCGGTGGTACTGGCCAACCGGGATATGCCGATGGACCGTACGCTGCGGCTGGTCGCCGAACGCGCACCACACGGTTTCACCCGGATCGAGGAGGTGCTGAGCACCGCGGAACTGGCCGCGATAGGCGCCGGCTACCGCCGGACGAGCGCCATCCGATGACGATCGGCACCGGAGCCACCGTAGGCCGAGTCCGGTTCCACCGGGCGGCGCTGCCCGTGCAACATCAGCTCACCCGCCATCACCCAGGTGGCGGCGCCGGTGCGGCGCATCCCCGTACCGGTATCGGTGATCAGCGGATAGTTGCCCGCATCGAAGAAATCCGCCCGACCGCAGATGGGGGTCCCGCGGGGCGAATATCCCAGCCGGGCGCGAGCGGCGGTCAGTGTTCGATGATCCGCAGTTCGCCGCCGATCCGGCCGAAGGCGGTGGGGGTCAGACCGAACATGGCCCGGAACGTATCGCTGAAATGGGACGGCGACGCGAATCCGGCGTCCACCGCCGACCGGGTCAGGTCGTGGCCGGCGGCGAACGACCGCCCGACTCGCACCATCCGGGCCCACTGCACATAGCGCCGGAAGCTGGTTCCGGTCTGCGCGGCGAAGGTGCGCAGGAAGTACGAGCCGGACAGGCCCACCGAGCGAGCGGCGTCCGGGGCCCGATGCGGGCCCGCCGGATCGGCGCGGATCGCGGCCGCCACCGCGGCTATCCGGTGATCGCGGATATCGGGAACCGGGATACTGGCCAGCTCGAGCAGACGTTCGATATCGGGTCGCGGATCCCGGCACAGCGCCACGAGGTCGGCTTCGCGCCGGTGCGCGCGGGGATAGCCGGCCACCGATCCGGTCATTCCGCCGAGGCAGCGGGCCAGCCGGGTACTGGTGGGGTCGAAGAAACAGAAGAGCATGGTGCCGCTGCTGTGCACGACATGGTGGGTGACCCGGGCCCGGAAAAGGAAACTGCGTGCGTCGATATCCGGAGCGTCGGCGACCCGCACCCGGAAGGGCGCGTCGATACCCACACCGAGCGACGGTATCGCGGTCGAATGCGCGTCCAGGCCGAGGCTCGGCCCGAGGTAGACGGCGTGCCCGTGCCGCAACCACAGCCGAGCCGTCACCTCGGGCGCGGCGCACGTTTCCGGAAGTGCCGACACGGTCATACGCGCGACGATACCGGCGTGTACCGCACCGGCGGCCGGGTTCACCGGCCGCCGGCCCCGGCAGCCAGGAGGCCAAGGTGACCAGTGAACAGACCGCCGTCCACACCAGGCACGACATCGTCGTCGACGGTGCCCGGTTGTGTTATGTCCAGGCGGGCAGCGATGATCCGCTGCTGCTTCTGCACGGCTGGCCGCAATCGCATCGCGCCTGGCGGCACCAGATCGGGCCGCTGTCGGGCAGCCGCCGGGTGATCGCCCCGGACTGGTTCGGCTGGGGGGATTCCGCCCGCGATACGGGCCTGTCCTGCGAGTACGACAGCGAGGTCGACCGGATCGCGCGGATGCTGGACGCGCTGGGCCTGGACCGGGTGGATCTGGCCTGCCACGATTACGGCGGTTTCCTGGGGCTGGGATTCGTGCAGCGCCATCCGGAGCGGGTCCGGCGGCTGGCGGTACTCAACTCCCGGGCCCACGGCACCTTCACCGCGCCCTTCCGGCTGTTGTTCGGCGCGTTCACGGTCGGCGCCCGGTACGACGCGACCCGCCGGCTCATCACCACCGGTGCCGTCCATCGCGTCCACCGGTGGGGGCTGGCCGGTTATCTGCGCAACGGAACCTTCGACCGGCCGGCGCTGGACCGCTACCTCGCGTTCCTGCGCACACCCGAGGGACGCCGCTGGTACGCGCACTTCTGGTCCGGCTACGAGGTCCGGGTCCGGCCGGAACTCGGGGCCCGGCTGCCCGAGATCGGCTGTCCCACCACCGTGATCTGGGGGACCCGCGATCCCGCGATCCCGTTCACCACCGCGCGGGAACTCGCCACGCGGATCCCCGGCGCCGAACTGGTGACCCTGGACGCCGGCCACTTCCTCATGGAACAACGCCCCGGGCAGGTCACCGCGGCACTCCGGGATTGGCTGGCCCGGCCCGCCCGGTAACCGAGACCGGGCAGCGTGCGGGCCCGCCGCCCCGCCGCCCGGTTTCACTCCGCGACGCACGGGTACCGCGGGCGCAACCGGTGTCGGCACCCCAACCATGCCGGTAAGCAGGCGAGATACCGACGACAGCTCCCGGAGGGAACATGCAGATCGGGTACAAACTGGCCGCCGAAGCCTTCGGACCCGGGGAACTGGTACGGCAGGCCGTACGGGCCGAAGAGGCCGGATTCGATTTCGTCGAGATCAGCGATCACTACCATCCCTGGCTGGAAACGCAGGGCCATTCGCCGTTCGCGTGGTCGGTGCTGGGCGCGATCGCGTCGGAGACCGACCGGATCGGACTCGCCACGGGCGTGACCTGCCCGACCGTGCGATACCACCCCGCTGTCATCGCGCAGGCCGCCGCCACCGTGTCACTGCTGTCCGACGGCCGGTTCACCCTGGGCGTCGGTTCCGGCGAACGGCTCAACGAACATGTGGTGGGCGACGGATTCCCGGTCGATGTGGCGGGGCGCCACCGGTTGCTGCGTGAGGCGCTGGAGATCATCCGGCTGCTGTTCCAGGGCGGGTATCGGTCCTATGACGGCCGCTATCTGCGGTTGTCGGATGCCCGGCTGTTCGATCTGCCCGACGAACCGCCCCCGATCGCCGTGGCCGCCGGCGGGGCGCAGGCGGCCCGGATCGCCGCCGAACTGGGTGACGGGCTGTTCGCCACCGAGCCTGAATCCGGACTGGTCACCGGCTACCGGGAGGCCGGTGGCAGCGGCCCCCGCTACGCGGAGGTGCCGATCGCGTGGGCGCCGGACGCGGAGAGCGGGGCCCGCGCCGCCCGCGAGACCACCCGCTGGGCACTGACCGGGTGGAAGGTGATGAGCGAGCTCCCGAATCCGGTGAATTTCGCGGCCGCGTCGGCGACCGTCCGCGAGGAGGACATCCTGCGCAACTTCGCCTGCGGACCGGACCCCCAGCGGTGCCTGGAGGTCGCCCAGCCGTTCGTGGACGCCGGCTTCGACCATCTGGTGACGATGAACACCGGCCCCGACCCGGACGGTTTCCTGGACTTCTACCGCGACGAACTGGACAAGCCGCTGCGGGCGCTCACCGCGCGCGCGGCCTGAGATTTTCCGCGGGCCGGATTCGATCTTCGGCGTGCGGGTACGCGCCCGGCGTGAATGGCATCAGTATCCGAGAACTGGCGCGACGACCCGGTCCGTTCGCCTCGCTGTATATCGACGCCGAACACGACACCGAGGACGCCGAACGGCAGCGTGCCCTGCGGTGGCGCGCCCTCGCCGCCGAACTCACCGAGCAGGGCGCACCGGATTCGATGATCGAGGGGCTGGCCGCCGCGGTCACCGGCAGTCCGCCCGAACCCGGGCACTCCGGCCGCGCACTCATCGCCGACTCCGGCGGCGTGCTGCTCGATCGGCGGCTGCCGCAACCGCCGCCGCGCGAGACCGTCCGGTTCTCGCCGCTGCCGTATCTGCTGCCGCTCATCGAGTCCGAGGCCCAGGAGGTGCCGCACGCGGTGGCGGTGGTGGACAAGATCGGATCCGAGATGTACGGCGTGGACGCGCGCGGCGCGGTGGTCGGGGAAACGGTCGAAGGCGAGGGCCATCCGGTCCACAAGGTGCGCCACGGTGGCGGCTGGTCGCACCGGTCGATGCAGCGGCGGGTGGAGGAAACCGTCCGGCGCAACGCCCAGGAGATCGCCACCGAGCTCACGAGGCTGGCGCGCGATATCCGGGCTCAGGTGATCGTGCTGGCCGGCGATGTCACCGCCCGGTCGGCGGTGCGCCGGAATCTGGGTGCCACCACGGCCCAGGTGGTGGAGGTGGACGCGAACGGCGAACTCGACGCGGAGGTCCGCGATATCGTCGCCGCCGAGGCCGGGCACCGGTACGAGGAGGTGATGGCCCGCTACGACAAGGCGCGCGCCCGCGACGAAGGACTGGCGGTAGGCGGGCTGGCGCCGACGGTCTCGGCACTTCTCGCCGCGAATACCGAGCAACTGCTCATCAACTCCGCGGCGCTCGGCGACCGCACCGTGGCCGTGGACCCCGAACCGCTCCGGGATCCCTCGGTCCTCGGGGCGGCGGGTACGAAATCCGCGCACCGGTGCCGCGCCGACGAGGCGCTGCCGGTGGCCACCCTGGTCCGCGGCGGTTCGATCACGCCCGTCGACGAGATGGCCGCGCCGCCGGAAGGCGTGGGCGCGCTGCTGCGTCACGCCTGAGAACCCACGACCTGGCAGGAGGAGAAGATGGAACGAGGCAACAGCAAGCACGGCGCGATTCGCGACGACGAACTCGCCCACGAACTCCAGGGCACCCTGCGGGGTAACCGGTCGAGCCGGGCCGAGGAATGGCACGACCCGGAACCGCCGGCCGACGACGACGATCTGGTCAACGAACGGGTCGATCGTATCGAACGTCCCGGGAGCTGAACCGGTCCCCGAAGCCGCACATCCCGTTCCTACGGGGATGTGCGGCTTTTCCTCGTCCGGCGGGCTTTCAGGACGGGGACTGCTCGGTCTGCGAGATATCGATGACCCCGAACGCCTCGCCCTGTGGCGCCGTCAGCACACCCATCCGCCCGAACGGGCTGTCCTGCGGCCCCATCGCCACCGAGGCACCCAGATCGGCGGCCGCGGCGAGTAAGGCGTCGGTATCGTCGACCTGGAACCAGGCCAGCCAGTACGGCGGCGCGGACCCCGGTGACAGGGTGGAATCGTTGATCCCGCCGATGGGATCGGCGCCCGGGCCCGGCGCGAAGGTCGCGTAGGTGACGTTCTCCCCGTCCCCGACCTCGGTGAACACCCAGCCGAAGACCCGGCCGTAGAACTCCTGGGCCCGGGCGTAGCCGTCGGTGTGCAGTTCGTTCCAGCAGTAGGCGCCGTGCTCGTTGTAGATGGCGGCGCCGAAATGCCGTCGGGCCTGCCAGACGCCGAAAACAGCCGCCGTCGGATCGGTCGCCACGAGCATCCGGCCGATATCCATCACATCGAACGGTT
This sequence comes from Nocardia sp. NPDC003345, assembly GCF_053589395.1. Taxonomy (NCBI): domain Bacteria; kingdom Bacillati; phylum Actinomycetota; class Actinomycetes; order Mycobacteriales; family Nocardiaceae; genus Nocardia; species Nocardia sp. NPDC003345. The sequence continues at coordinate 6,098 of NZ_JBSFRU010000197.1, read as the reverse complement.
CCACGAGGACGGTGCCACCGGCCTCCCGAATGGCCGCGGCGGTCGCATCGGCGTCGTCGCTGGCGATATAGGTGGTCCACACCGACGGCATCGCGGGGCCGGGCGGTTTGGGTCCGATACCGGCGGCGGGGTGGCCGCTGCGCCGCGCCATCAGATAGCCGCCGGCCTCCGGGGCGCTCTCGTCGACCTCCCAGCCGAACAGGGAACCGTAGAACTCCCGCGCCCGGGCGGTGTCGTCGACCTGGCAGTCGACCCAGCACGGCGTACCGGCGGGCCAGGGTTGTTCACGTACCGGCATATCGTGTCCTTCGTTCTCGGTGCGCACGAGTCGATCGATAGCGGGGCGCAGGTCTGCCCGGCGGCGACGGCCGTTCCACGCCGCACCGGCCGGTTCCCGGCGGCGCGGCAGTTGAACGGTAGCCAGCGAGGATCTCGCGGGCAACGGCGCGCGCCCCGGTGTCGGCGATTCGTATCGGGCGCCCGCTCCGCCGTCCCAGGCGCCCGTGCGTACCCGGCGAACCAGAACACCGAGGTTGCCTATATTGTGAGTCACTGCTCATAATGTGAGCCAGCTGTGGCGCGGGTCACGGCACACGATCGCCGGTAGCGGCGAGACGAGCACTCGGCACGGGTGCGACTCGATGGGATAAGCGCATGTCAGACCTTGCAACGATGATCAACACGGCCGCGGCGATCCTCGCCGTGGTGGTGCTGATCATCCGGTTCAAAATCAATCCGGCGGTATCGCTGGTGATCGGTTCGGCCTACCTGGGACTCACCGCCGGGCTCGGCGTCGAGAAAACCGTCGACACCATCGCGACAGGATTCGGCGACATCATGGCCGAGGTCGGCCTGCTGATCGCCTTCGGCGTGCTCATGGGCGCGATGTTGCAGGAAACGGGTGCCATCGAACGGCTCGTGCAATCGCTGATCCGGGTGTTCGGCGTGAACCGTATGCCACACGCCCTGTCCCTGACCCTGGCCACCGCACTGCAATCGATCTACCTCGATGTACTGCTGGTGATCTCGGCGCCGCTGGCCCGCAATGTGGCCGCGAAACTCGACCGCAAGGGCACCGCGCGAATGGCCACCGCACTGGCCATCGGTGGCGAATGCGGCATCGTCCTGACCGTGCCCGGCGTCGGCGCCCTCGCGCTGGCCGGCCTGCTCGGAGTGCCGCTGGGCAAGATGTTGCTCTTCGGCGTCCTGCTGGTGATCCCCACCGTCGCGATCGCGGTGAGCATCATGTGCTTCCTGTTCGACCGCGGCTGGTGGAACGAGGAACGCGACGAACAGAGCGACCCGGAACCGGATACCGGGGCACTGCCGGCCAGCGAGGACGGCAACGGCGGTGCCGCCCTCGCGACCGCGGGTGCTGTGACCACGCAGACCACCGCGCCCGCCCGCACCCGGACGCCGCTCGCGCTGCTCTTGGCGCCGCTGTTCACCGCACTCGTCCTGATCGCCGTCGGCGCGATCCTGGATGTCGCCGAAATCCGCAACCCGGTGATCGAATTCCTCTCCACCCCCGTGATCGCCCTGCTGATCGGTCTCGTCGGCACCAGCGTGGTGGGCCGGCGCACCGTCGGTATCGACCGGATCCAGCGCTCCATCGGAACGGGTTTCAAGGAGAGCGGCCAGATCCTCATCCTGACCGGTGTCGGCGGTTCGCTCGCGGCGACCGTTTCCGCTATCGGCCTCGGCGATATCCTCGGCGAATACTTCACCGCCAGTACGGCGGCGCCGCTGCTGATGGTGTGGGTGATCGCGGCGGCCCTGCATATCGCGGTGGGGTCGGTGACCATCTCGGCAATCACCGCGGCCGGCATCCTCGCGCCCGTGGCGCCCGCGCTCGGTATCGACCCGGTGCTCATCGCACTGTCCGCCGGTGCCGGCTCCCTGTTCGCCGTACACGTCACCAGCAATACCTTCTGGCTGCTGCAATCGCTGATGGGGCAGACCACCCGGGGCACCCTGAAAACCTGCTCGGTCGGCGTCTCGGTCGCCTCGGTGGTGGCGATCGTGCTGATCATGCCGCTGAGCCTCGTGCTGTAGACGCGGCACCGGCCAGACCACCGGCATCGGCGCCGGCCCGTGAACACCAACCCTGAGGAAGACATGAGCGATCAGGCAATCCGGCCGCTGGCCGGTGTCCGTGTCCTGGAACTGGGCAACTACATCGCCGCGCCGACGGCCGGCCGGATGCTCGCCGATTTCGGCGCCGAGGTGATCAAGGTCGAGCGGCCCGGCACCGGGGACGAGCTGCGCCGGTGGCGGCTCTACGACGGCGAGACCTCGATGCTGTACCGCACCATCAACCGCAACAAGAAATCGATCGTGCTCGACCTCAAGACCGAGCGCGGCCGGGCCCTGGTACTCGACCTGGCCCGGGAATGCGATGTGCTGCTGGAGAATTTTCGCCCCGGCACCCTGGAGAAGTGGGGACTGGGCCCCGCCGAGTTGCAGCAGGCCAACCCGGACCTGGTGATCACCCGGATCTCGGCCTACGGGCAGACCGGCCCGCAATCGGCCCGGCCCGGTTTCGCCGCCGTGGCCGAGGCGGTCGGCGGGTTGCGTGAGCTGGTCGGCGACCCGGACCGCGCGCCGGTACGCACCGGGGTCTCGATCGGTGATTCGATCGCCGGTATCTACGCCGCCTTCGGGACGGTGATGGCGCTGTTCCAGCGCGCGCGCAGCGACACCTCGCTGCCGCTGACCGAACGCATCATCGATGTCGCGCTCAACGAATCGATCCTGTCGGTGATGGAATCGCTGGTCCCCGACTATCAGGCCTACGGGGTGCGGCGGGAGCGGGTCGGCGGCCGGATGGAAGGTATCGCCCCGAGTAACGCCTACCCCTGCGCCGACGGCACCAGCATCATCGTCGCGGGTAACGGCGACGGTATCTTCCAGCGCTTCATGGAAACCATCGGGCGCCCCGACCTGGGCGCCGACCCCGGACTGCGCGATAACGCAGGTCGCTGGCACCGCCGGGAGGAGCTCGATACCGCGATCGGCGAATGGACCTCCGGCCGCTCGCGCGCCGAGGCACTGGAGATCCTGGACGCGGCCGGCGTCCCCTCCGGCCCGATCTACACCGCCGCCGATATCTGCGCCGACGAACAGTACGCGGCCCGCAAGATGATCCAGCCGTTCGAGGTCGATACCGGGGCACCGCGGCCGCGGACGGTCGGCTTCCCCGGCATCGTCCCGGTGATCGGGGGCGCCTCCCTGCCCATCCGTACAATCGGACCCGACCTGGGCGAACACACACGCGAGGTACTCGGTTCGGTACTACGCCTGACCGATGACGAGATCGATACCGTCACCGGTACTTCCGAGACAGGGGTTGCGGTATGACCTTCACCTATACACCGGAGGCGCAGCTGCGCGATGTCACCCTGCGCGACGGGCTGCAGCTCACCGGGAAACCGCTGGCCACCGAACGCAAGGTCGAGATCGCCCGCGAGCTGATAGCGCTCGGGGTCCCGGCCCTGGAGATCGGTTCGATGGCACGACCGGACCTGGTCCCCCCGCTGGCCGACACCCTCGACGTGATCGCCGCCCTCACCCCCGAGGAACTCGCCCGGTGCTGGGTGTGGGTGGCCACACCCCGGCATATCGAGAAGGCGGCCGCGGCGGGCGCCCGCAACTTCCAGTACTGCCTGTCCGCGACGGATTCCCACAACAAGGCGAATATCGGGCGCACCACCGAGGACAGCGTCGCCGCCATGCCGGCGGCCGTCGCGCTGACCCGCGACTGCGGCGGTTCCATCCAGCTCTGTATCGCCACCTCACTCACCTGCCCGTTCGAGGGCATCGTGGATCCGGCGCGGGTCCTGGGCATCGCCGCCGACCCGCGTACCGACGGCGCGGACGATATCGTCATCTGCGATACCCTCGGCCAGGCCGTGCCCGCCCAGGTGAGCGGATTGATCCGGGCGGTCCGCGACAATACGCCGCCGCGCCGCATCCTCTACCACGGTCACGACACCTGGGGTCTGGGCGTGGCCAACACCCTGGCGGCCATCGACGCGGGCGCGACCATGGTCGACGGTTCCCTCGGTGGTCTCGGCGGCTGCCCGTTCGCCCCCGGCGCCAGCGGTAACACCGCCACCGAGGATCTGCTGTTCGCCACCCGCCCCGGCTGGCTCACCCCGGATACGCTGGCCGCCCTGGTCCGCACCGGTGAGACCCTGCTGGCCGAACTGGGCGAACCCAATCGTTCCAAAACCGCCCAGGGCGCGCGTTCCAAGGCCGAGGCCTTCGACTGGGTGATCGGCGAAACCGCGTGAGCGCCACGGATTTCCTCGTCACCACGGCTTTGCCCGATCCCGGGATGCGGCTGCTCGAAGCGGCCGGCACCGTCACCCTCGCGGAAGGGATGTCGGCGGCCGAACTCGCGTCCGCCTGCGCCTCCGGGGATTACCGGGTGGTGGTGGCCCAGTTGCGCGACAACTTCGACGCACCGCTGCTGGCATCCGCGAAGATCGCCGGCATCAGCAATTTCGCCGTCGGCTACAACAACATCGATATCGCGGCCGCGACCGCGAATGCCGTCGTGGTCGGCAACACGCCCGGCGTTCTCACCGACGCCACCGCGGATATCGCGGTACTGCTGATGCTGGCGGTCGCGCGCCGGTGCGTGGAGGCGGACGCCCATGTCAGGGCGGGCCGGTTCCAGGGCTGGGAGCCGGAACTGCTACTGGGCCACGACGTCAGCGGGCGCACCCTCGGGCTGGCCGGGTTCGGCCGGATCGCCCGTGCCACCGCCCGCCGGGCCCTCGCGTTCGGGATGACGGTCGCCTTCTGCCCGCGCCCGCCCGGCGACCGGCCGGTGGACGAGGCGGAGCTGGGCGAATTCGCCGGCCGGGTAGGCCATCTCACCTGGCCGGAATTGGTGGCGGAAAGCGATTACCTGTCGATACACGTTCCGCTGAACGAAGACACCCGCCACCTCGTGGACGCCTCCGTGCTCCGCGCGATGAAACCGTCGGCGATCCTGATCAATACCGCGCGCGGCCCGATCGTGGACGAGACCGCGCTGGTCGCGGCCCTGCGCGACGGCGCCATCGCCGGGGCCGGGCTCGACGTCTACGAGGACGAACCGCGGCTGGCGCCGGGCCTGGCCGACCTGCCGAACACGGTACTGCTGCCCCATGTCGGCAGCGCGACCGTACCGGTACGCGCCGAAATGGCCCGTCGCTGCGCGGAGAACGCGATCGCGATGGCGCGTGGTGAACTCCCGCCCTACCCGGTCAACCCGGAGGCGCTGGCACGCTGAAGCCGAACCCGGATCACACCGGGATGCGGCCCCCCAGAGTTCGGGTGACCTGTTCGGCATAACCCACGAGCAGGTCCACCCACTCTTCGCAGCGTTGCCGCGGCATCCGGATGGTGGGCCCGCTGATGGTCAGCGCGGCGACTACCGCACCGGAGGCATCGAAGATCGGCGCGGACAACCCGGATGCCGAATCCTCGCGCTCACCGGCGCTGATCGCGTAGCCGTCGGCGCGGGCCCGGTCGATGAGCCCACGCAGTTCCAGTGGGCTGGTGACCGTTCCCTCGGTGAGCGGCTCCATCGGGGCCGACAGCACCTGATCGGCCAGTTCCGGATTCCAGGCCAGCAGGATCCGGCCCGCCGATCCGGCGTAGAGGGGAATGATCTTGCCGATGTACATGTCCCGGCGCAGCGCGTGCCGGGTCTCGGCGATGGCCACACATACCCGGAAACCGTGATCGGCGCGGAAAACACAGGCCGTCTCGCCGGTCTCGTCGCGGATCTCCCGCAGCACCGGGTCGACGATGGCGAGCAGATCCAGGCCCTTCACCGCCGTCGCCGCCCAGTAGCTCATCCGCAAACCGATCCGGATCCGGTCACCGGCGCGGTCCAGCAGACCCTGCGCGACCATATTGGTGACCAGTCGCTGCACCGTGGAAGCCGGGAACCCGGTGGCCTGCTGGATCTCCCCGAGTGTCAGCGAGGGACGCGCGAGAGTGAAGGCGTCGAGGATCTCGGTGATCTTGCCCAGCACCAGCAGCGGCTGGTGATTTCCCGGCACCGCGCCCTCTTCCCTCGTCATAGCGCAGAATCTACG
>NZ_JBSFRU010000196.1:0-11922 GCF_053589395.1 Nocardia sp. NPDC003345 | reverse complement strand
CGGAACGCCTCGCGCACCCGCGGGTCGGCGAACGGGCCGTCGGAGGTACGCATCGCGATGGCGACGGCGATATCGTCCGGCCGCCGGACCACCCGTAGATCGCCCCGGGTTTCCGCGGTGCGCCCGGCGATCGCGCCGACATTCGAGGCGAGGTCGATCTGCCCGCCCATGATGGCGTTCGACATCGACTCCGGACTGTCGAACAGCGTCACCTCGATCGCGTCGAGCAGCGGCGCCCCGCCGTACCAGTTCTCGTTGCGCACCAGCCGCGCGTTGCCGCCGTCGTAACTCTCCAGCCGGAACGGGCCGCTGCCCACCGCCGCGGCGAAGTCGGTGGTGCCCTCGGGCACGGTGAAGGTCATCATCCGCAGCAGCAGCGGTAATTGACTGTTCGGCGCGGCGCAGGTGAGCACCACCGAATTCGGGCCCGACGCGGTGATATCGGCGGCCGCGGCCACGGGAACCTTGGTCTCCCCGGCGATCTCACGCAGGCGGCGCAGCGACCACACCACGTCCGCCGAGGTCACCGGCCTGCCGTCGTGGAAACGCGCGCCGTCGGCGAGGGTGAAGGTCCATTTACGCTGTTGCGCGTCGGCCTCCCAGCGCGACGCCAGCCGTGGCGCGACGTTGGGGTCGGCGCCGGGGACGGTCAGCGGATCGTAGACCAGCGACATGATGAGGAAATCGCTGTCGTTACTCAGCGTCGCGTGCGGATCCCGCTCGATCTTCGACGATTTGCCCAGCGCGCCGACCCGCAGTGTGCCCCCGCGCCGCGGCGGCCCGGCATCGCCGCCGGGGCCGGAGGATCCGTTCCCGCAGGCGGTCAGCGCCAGCAGTCCGGCGACCCCGAGTCCGGCGTGGAAGAGTTGACGCCTGCTGAGATCCATCGCTCGCCCCGATCGTCGCTGGAGGTTAGCCTCCGCTAACTCGAACGAGGTTAACCCCGGGCCGGTGGACCGGGCAATATCGAAACGGCTTCCGTTCCAACGGGAATCGGCCGCCCGGAGGCCGCCCGCGCTGATCGCGCACGCGACTCCGAGCGATCACACCAGCGCCCGGCTGCCCCCGCGACCACCCGAAATCTCAATCGCCGAGCCGCCTTGCGGTGAATGATTGGTTGCTGGCGCAGGAGCGCACCGGACGCATCGAGGTGCCCCCGGTCTCGGCGGACTTGTTGCGGATCGCGCGCAGGGTGCAGGACAGATACCTGGCCTTGCGTCTGGATCTCACCGACGCCACCAATGTTTCCTTGGCGGAACGTTACGAAACCGTGGAGGTGCTGACGCTCGACAGACGTGGTTTCCGCGCAATCAGCCCACTCACCGGTGATGCCGCGTTCCGCCTGTTACCCGATGATCTCTAGTCGCCCGCGACCCGGGCGTCGGGCTTCAGAGTCGCAGTGCTGTCCGAATCTCTCCGGCCAGCACAGTGTTCCCGGCGGCGATGAACTTCTGGCGTCTACCCATCGCCCTGTCGATATCGGCCAGCGTGTGCAGGTCGTAGTCCAGCGAAAGCGATGAGCCGTCCAGGTCTGTCACCGTGCCACCGGCAGCCCGCAGGATGTAATGCCCCGGAGACAGATCCCATATCGCGAACCCCTTGGCGAATTCGACCATCGCGTCGGAGAATCCCGCCGCCACATGACATAGGCCGATGGACCCGAAATCGACTCCGATCCGGCCGCGTGCCTTCCCATCGTTCGACACGACGCTCAACGCGTCGATCAGATCGCCCTGCCGCGCGAGGGGCCGGAATCGCTGTTCGGGGCGCATGAGGTAGTTGGTCAGCAGCGCGTCGGCCAAACAAGCGCTCGAAGGCCTGGCCAGCGGGTGTTCCGCTCCGTCCGCGGTGACGATGAACGCACGGTCCCGGCCTTCGGCATCTCGGGAGGCCGCGAAGATCTGCACATGATGGAAGAAATCTCCCACCACGGCCACGATCGGCCGGCCGAGTGCCCGCGAATAGACCAGGACATGGGTATAGCCGTGCAACGCCCGAACGGCCAGTTCACTGGTGTCGAGCGGGTCCACCAGGACGCAGAGATCCGGGTCGCCGTCCGCTCCGATGACCTCCGGATCGGCCTCCTCCGATGCGTAGACGAACGATGGAATGAATTCGGCGAGCAGCTCTCTGTACCGCCGGTGCATCCAGAGGTCGTGATCGGAGAGGAAGTTGTCGCGGTGGCGCAGATTCTCGTTCTCACCCCGGCGGCCGGACAGCGCGGCAGCTATCAAGCGCGGCCGCATTTCGAGCATGATCCGCCGGACGAGGCCGACAAGAGGTCCCGCGATTCGAGGCAGCTCGGCATACCCGCTGCTCACGTGGTTGTACTTTCCAGGTCGATCATCGCAACTCCAAGGGAAGCTCGATTCCGGGTGGGCTCATCGCTGGTACGGACCGTAGTTTGCGGAGGGACCTCGGGCGTACCATGGCGGCCGTGTACCGGGCTGTGACCGACCTGTTGGCTCCGCTGACCGAATCGCGTCGGGCTCACTCGGTCGCAGTGGGGCGTCGAATGGAATCCGTAGTGCACCGGCTCCCGGCTGATCTTCGTGAGGACGCGGTCATGGCCGCTTATTTGCACGACGTCGGCTACGAGCATCCCGACCTCGGGTTTCACCCGGTAGACGGTGCACGGTTGCTGCGATCCTGTGGCTACTCGTCGGTCGTGTGCCATCTGGTCGCGTTTCACACGGCAGCGGAGGTCGAGGCAGGCGTGAGAGGCTTGGACGCCGGGGTATTCGATGAGTTCCGGCTTTCGCGTGTGACCGGCCTCGAGAAGGCCGAAGATTTCCTGTGGTGGTCCGACCTGTCGACCGGTCCGAACGGGGAATCCTTCACGGTGGACGAGCGGCTGACCGAAATCTTGCGGCGGTACGACCCGGGCAGTGTCGTTCACACCGCGATCACGAGGGCCGAACCGCGACTGCGGGCAGCGGCTCAGCGCGCATCGGGATCGATGTAGGGCTCGTTCTCGTTCAGCGCCCAGTCGATGCGTTTACGCTGGCTGCGGTCCATCACCAAGCCGGGGATCTGCTCGAGCGGCACCCATTCGACGCGCGTGCTCTCGCTGCTCGTCCTGGGTTTGCCACCGATCGGCTCACCCCTGTAGACAACCGTGAATTCCTGACGGACCTCGCCGTTGCTCGTGTAGTGGATGACGTGGGTCGGATCGGTGAAGATGCCGACAATGCCGGTGACATGAATATCCACTCCCGTCTCTTCTCGGGTCTCGCGAACAGCGGTGCGACTGAGGGATTCGCCTGGGTCGTGCGCGCCTCCCGGCATGGACCAGTTGCCGTTGTCCGACCTGCGAATCAGCAGGATCTCCCCGTCTTTCTGGACGAATGCGGCTGCGCTCGGGCGGACACTGTTCGCGGCCGGTGCGTGGGGGTCCTGGTGGTAGTCGATTCGCCGTCCCATGAGGTCAGGTTACGGTGCGGCCTGTCTTCCAGACGGCCTCGAACGAATCCATGTAATAGGTGAACAGCCGTCCGCCGGGAACTTTCTGGAGGTGCTGAACCGGGGATTTCGCCGCGTACGCACCGTAGCTGTGATTGTTTACCAGCAGCGAGTCACCGAAGCGGTAGATGCTGTTGTACAGCATGGTGCGATGCGTCCGGATATCGACCATCGGCAGCTCCATCGTTTCCCGGAGATACTCCAGCGTCGACCTACACCGCTGCGGCAGCGAGGGCAGACCTTCCTCGCGCCCGCGCGCTATGACCTGCGGTGAGTCGCTTTCGCCCAGAAGGATCCGAATCCGAACACCGGCACCCGACTTGGTGCGGACGATGTTCACGAAGTCCAGTGACTCGACCAGAAAGCCGCCCGCATAGACCAAGACATCGATGCGGTCACCGGCTTGCTTCATGAGCGAGCGCCATACTTCATGGGGAACTTCGGGCCGGGTCGGCCAAATCTGCACCAGCTCAGAGAGGGAAGCGGCCGCGGACCTGCTGCCGGCAAGCAACTCGGGCCACAGGTAGGTTTCGTCCCGATCGAGTACTCGCGCCGCCCTCAGGCGCAGGCCGGGGTGTGGACATATGTCCTGAGTGATCCACCGTTCGACGGTTTTCGTGCTGACGCCGAGCCGCTCCGCCAGAGCATGTTTCGTCAGGTTCGCGGTGGCCATTGCACCCCGCAGCCGTTCGTTCGTCATGTCGGGGTTTTAGCCGAAAGCGTCCCTATGTGTCCCAGTTCTTGGGTTATTTCGTCCCTGTATGTCGCGGGACTCTTGTTGCGCCGGAGGTTACATCGGTTTTCGGCTCATGTAATCCGAACCAACACAAAGGGTTTCGATGAAGTCCCTAATTGAACAGGTCGCCGCTGGACAACGCGCACTACACAGCACTCACCCGACAGCCTCCGTCCGGGCCGACATCCCATTCCGTAACAACGGACTGCCCGACCAGGTGGCGCCATGAACCACTCGATCGCGCTCGGCTGGATCGACTACGACATCAGCCTCGCACCCGAATGGGACCGTGCCCAGGTGCGCCGCCTGGCGGACCGACTCGGATACCGCGTCGTGTGGCCCTGCGAACGATCAGTGCTCCGATTGTCCGACCAGGTACGCAACTCCCGGGCCGATCTGGTGATCCTGCCCGCACCCGACCATCTGAGCCCACTCGATCTCAATGCGGTGATGGACGTGGCCGAAGTGGAAACTGTGGCACCACGACTGAGCTTCGCCCGCTGGTCAGCGACGCAGGTGACACCATGAGCGGCCTGGTGATGGTCGGTTTCGCCATCGCCATCGGACTACCGCTGCTGGTGATCGCGGCGACGATCTGGTGGCCGTGACGATCGCAGCACCGGACCACTTGGGCCATGCGATCAGATCGAACCGATCTCACCCAGGCACAACGTCGCTACATATCCAGCCCGAGGTCCAACACCCGGACCGAATGGGTGAGCGCGCCGACCGCGAGGTAGTCGACGCCGGTGCGGGCGTACTCGGCGGCCTGGTCGAGGGTGAGGCCGCCGGAGGATTCCAGTTTCGTGGCGGGGGCGACGGCGTTGCGGCGCTGTACCGCGGCCTGCGTCTGCCAGAGCGGGAAGTTGTCCAGCAGCACCAGTTGTACGTTCTCGGCGAGTACCGCGTCCAGCTGTTCGAGCGTGTCGACCTCGACCTCGCATTCGATCTCGGGCGCGGCGGCGCGCACCGCCCGCAGCGCGGCGACCACCGACCCCGCGGCGACCACGTGGTTGTCCTTGATCAGCGCGGCATCGCCCAGACCCATCCGGTGGTTCACCCCGCCGCCGGCGCGGACCGCGTATTTCTGCAGGGCGCGCAGGCCGGGCAGGGTTTTGCGGCTGTCCCGGATCCGGCAGCCGGTGCCGGCGACCGCGTCCACCCAGGCGGCGGTGGTGGTGGCGATACCGGACAGATGGCACATCAGGTTGAGCATGGTGCGTTCGGCGGTCAGCAGGCCGCGGGTCGGGGCGAGGAGCCCGAGTACCGCCTCGCCGGGCACGATCCGGGAACCGTCGGCCACCCGTTCGGTGATCTCGTATACGCCTTCGCCGATCACCTCGTCCAGGACGAGCAGGCCGATATCGATTCCGGCGACCGTCCCCGGCTGCCGCGCCACCACGGACGCCTTGACCACGGCCTCGGCCGGGACGGTGGCCGTCGTGGTGATATCGGGGCCGTAGCGCAGGTCCTCGTCCAGTGCGGTGCGGATGAGTCCGCGGACCGCGTCGGGATCCAGGCCGGTATCCACAGTCATCGTCGTTCTCCTCGTCTCGTCCGCCGGGGCGACCGGCGGCCGGGCCGCGTGGCGCGCGGCCGGGCGGGGTGGTTCGGTGGGCCGCCGGTCACGACGGCGCCGGGAGGGCCGCCGGTGCGGCGACCACGCGCGGTTCCCCCGACCGGTCCAGGCACACCGCGATATCGCGGGCCCGCGCCGGGTCGGCGGCGGGATGGTCCGAGCGGGTGTGGCAGCCGCGGCTCTCGGTCCGGGTCCGGGCGGCCAGCAGCAGCGCCCGGGCGGTCACGGTGAGCGCCGCGTCCTCGAACCGGGTCACCGGATCGGCGGCCGCGGGATCGGTTCCGGTCTCCAGGATGCGGGCGGCCGCGTCCAGGCCCGCGCCGTCGCGGACCACCGCGGCGTGTTCGGTCATGGTCCGCTGCAGCAGGTCACGGGCGACGGCCGGACGCTGCGACGGGGACCACTGCCGGACCCGCGCCGGTTCGCCCAGGCGTTCCACGGCGGCCACCCCGGCACGTTCGCCCATCACCAGCCCTTCGAGCAGGCTGTTGGAGGCGAGCCGGTTCGCCCCGTGCAGCCCCGTGCGCGCGACCTCTCCGGCCGCGTAGAGCCCGCGGACCGCGGTACGGCCCTGCAGATCGGTCACCACGCCACCGCACTGGTAGTGCGCCGCGGGCGCCACCGGCACCAGATCGTGGCGTGGATCGAGACCGGCCGCCCGGCAGGAGGCGGTGATGGTCGGGAAGCGGCGGGTGAAATCGGGAACGGCGCGGGCGTCGAGGTAGACGTGATCGGTGCCGAGCTCCCGCATCCGGGCCGCGATCGCGCGCGACACCACATCCCGGGGCGCCAGATCGCCGCGCGGATGCACCCCGGCGGTCACCGAATCGCCCCGCGCGTCGACGAGAACGGCGCCCTCCCCCCGCACCGCCTCGCTGATCAGCGGCCGGCGGCCGACACCGTCCGGTGAGTGCAGCACGGTGGGGTGGAACTGCACGAACTCCAGATCGGCCACCGCGGCCCCGGCCCACAGCGCCAGGGCCACTCCGTCGGCGGTGGCGCCGGCCGGATTGGTGCTCAGCGCGTACAGCCGGCCGAATCCGCCGGTGGCCAGCAGTACCGCCGGCGCGTGCACGACTCCCGGGCCGCGCGCGGAGACCGCGAGCACACCCTGGACACCGGTGGGACCGGTGACCACCTCGAGCACCGCCGTACCGAACCGCACCGGCAGCCCGGCCGCCGACAGCGCCCGCTGCACCTCCGCGCCGGTCGCGTCGCCGCCGGCGTGGATGATGCGGCGGGTGCTGTGCCCGCCTTCCCGGGTGCGCGAGACCTGACCGTCGCGGCCCAGATCGAAGACCGCGCCGAGATCGGTGAGCGCCGCGACCGCGTCGGGCCCGCTCTCGACGATGGACCGCACCGCGCCGGGATCGCACAGCCCGCCGCCGGCCGCCAGGGTGTCGGCGACATGGGAATCGACCGAATCCCCGTGCGGCGCCACGACGGCGATACCGCCCTGCGCGTACTGGGTGGCGGTATCGGTGGGCCCGCCCTTGCTCAGGATGAGCACCCGCAGCCCGCGCAGCGAGGCCGCGCGCGCCGCGGTGAGACCGGCCACGCCACCGCCGATGACCACCAGATCGGCGTGGTCCTCCCACACCGCAGCGTTGTGGCGGTCACCGTGCGGTGACGGTGTCATTCCCCGCCGCCGGGATTACCGATTTCGATCATGCGCTGTACCGAATTCCGGGCCCGGGCCGCGGTTTCCGCGTCGACGTGCACCTCGTCGCGGTTATCGGTGAGGCAGCGCAGCAGCGCGGCGGGGGTGATCATCTTCATGTACTGGCAGGCGGCACGGTCGTTCACGGCCTGGAAATCGATACCGGGGGCGGCCTTGCGCAGCTGGTGCAGCATGCCGACCTCGGTCGCGACCAGCACCTGCGACGATTTCGCCGCGCGGGCGGCGTCGATCATGCCGCCGGTGGACAGGATGTGCACCCGGTCGGCCGGGAACTCGCCCTCACCCGCGAGGTACAGCGCGGAGGTGGCGCAACCGCATTCGGGGTGCACGAAGAGTTCGGCGTCGGGGTGGGTGCGGGCCTGTTCGTTGAGCTCGTCACCGTTGATCCCGGCGTGGACATGGCATTCGCCCATCCAGATGTGCATGTTCTCGCGACCGGTCTCCCGCTTCACATGCGCGCCGAGGAACTGGTCGGGCAGGAACAGCACCTCCCGATCGGGGTCGATGGAGGCCACCACGTCGACGGCGTTGGACGAGGTGCAGCAGATATCGGTGAGCCCCTTCACCGCGGCCGTGGTGTTGACGTACGACACCACCAGCGCGCCGGGATGCTCGGCCTTCCAGTCCCGCAGTTCCTCCGCGGTGATGGAATCGGCCAGCGAACAGCCCGCCCGCTGGTCGGGGATGAGCACGGTTTTCTCCGGGCTCAGGATCTTGGCCGTCTCGGCCATGAAATGCACACCGCAGAACACGATGGTGTCCTCGGCCGCCTCGGCGGCGATCCGGGACAGCGCCAGGGAATCGCCCACATGATCGGCCACGTCCTGGATCTCGGGCAGCTGATAGTTGTGCGCGAGAATGGTCGCGTTGCGCTGGCGCGCCAGCCGTTTCACCTCGGCGGCCCATTCCGGTGTCGCCTCGACCCCGGTATAGCCCGCCGGCCCGTCGCTGATCCGCTCCCGCAGTGCGGTACCCGGCGCCGGGGCCAATTCTGCTCCCATCGTCGCCATGGTCGCTCCTTCCTCCGTGCGACCGGCAACCCCGCCGATTCGCACTCACCAGGTTTTCGACTTATGATCGAAAACGTGGACCAGTTTAGCACCATCCATGAATCGCTCACCGCGGTGTTCCAGGTTCGCCACTTCCCGGCCACCATCACCGCAGGTGAGAGCGATCACAAGCGGCCGCGGGGGCGCCGGGCGGGTGCCGGGCGCAGCGAACTCGCGGTTCTGCTGTGGCAGCGCGCGCTCGATCCGCAACAGGGCACCTGGTCCCTGCCCGGCGGCCGTTTACGCAACGACGAGGATCTCGACGCCTCCGCCCGGCGCCAGCTCGCCGAGAAGGTCGACGTCCGCGAGGTGAACCACCTCGAACAGCTATCGGTGTTCAGCGCCCCGGACCGGGTCCCCGGACCGCGCCGGATCGCCTCGGCCTATCTGGGCCTGGTCCCGCTCACCGTGGACCCCCGCCTGCCATCGGACACCTCCTGGCACCGGGTCTCGGCGCTACCGGAGATGTCGTTCGACCACGGCACGGTGGTCGAACACGCCCGCGCCCGGCTGGCCGCCAAACTCTCCTACACCAATATCTCCTTCGCCCTGGCGCCGGAACGGTTCACCATGTCGACGCTGCGCGAGATATATTGCGCGGCACTGGGTTACGACGTCGATACGACGAACCTGCAACGCGTGCTCACCCGGCGCAGGGTGATCACCCCCACCGGCGACACCGCCGCGCCCGGCCGGGCCGGCGGGCGGCCCGCATCGGTGTACCGGTTCTCCGATTCCGGGCTCCGCGTCACCGACGAGTTCGCCGCCCTGCGACCCCGCACCTGACGACGGGAGGGGCGGGTCAGGTCTTCATCTCCGGTCGCGGCACCCGCGCCGGAGACCTGTGCGGTAGCACCCTCACCACGGCCCAGGCCAGCACCTCGATGAACCAGAACAGCACCAGGAACACCGTGACCACGATGGTCGGAATCGCCAGGAACAGCACCGACAGCACCGCGACCACGGTGAACACCGCCAAGGCCGGCGGCGTGATGCCCTTCAACCGGCTGCCGAACCGCACCCCCGCCCACATCATCCACTGCCGGGGCACCGAGACATCGCATTCGCGCAGCGCCCGCCGGAATATCCCGTCGGCGTCGACCGCGCTGACCACCTCCGACCGCAGCAGGTAGTCGTGCAGGATCGCCGCGCGGGTGTACACGCCGTAGCGTGGCACCAGCCAGACCACCGGACGCGGGACCGACGCGAAATCGGTGCGGAACCCCGCGGGCACTTCGAATTCTTCCTGTGAACCCGCGTAGCGCAGCGGCTCCCGCGTCTTCCAGAACGTCCCGTCGATCTCTTCGACTACGAGCGCACTGGTGAACCCCACCGATCCATCTCCCCTGTCGTCTCGTCGATTTCGCTCAGCCTACGACCGGACTACGGGATTACGCGCGCGGGACCGGCACGGCGTCCCGATGACCGGGCCCGAGGCCGAGACGGCCCGCGGAGTTCAGTTCGGCGGGGTCGGGGCGGGCGAATCCCGGGGGGACGAGCCGTCTTCCGGTACCGGGCCCGCCGCGGGAGCGGCCGGGCTGGTCCCGCCCACCGGGGCCGGATCGGGCGAAACCTGCTCGTACGGCACGGAACCCGGTTCGGGATCCGCGTACGGCTGCCGACGGGACGCACCGAACGGGCTCAGGAATCCACTGCCGAGATCCTCGGTCGTACTCAGACCGGCGAGCAGCAGGGTCACCAGCGACGCGAGCAAGGGCTGGGCCAGCAGGGCCATCGAACCGTCCAGATCGACCGGTAGCGCCACGATCTGCCCCACCGGCGGGTCCACCGGCCGCGGGTTGTCCCAGTGATTGACCGCGTGCCCGGACCACGACATCACCCAGGCCCCCGCCACCGACCCGAGCAGCAGTCCGGCGAACTGGATCGGGCCGCGCATCCGGCGCTGCCGCCACGCCGCCACCGCCGACAGCAGGCCCGTGACGGCACCCGCGGCGGTGAACAGGGCCACCGCGTCGAACCGGTGCAGGCTCTCCCCCACCAGCCCGGCGCCGCGGCCGGGTTCGACCACCAGGAGCCGTTCGGTCGGCGCCAGCAGACCCCACACACCACCGACGACCAGGCTCACCACCACCACGGCGACCAGCAGGACACCCGCGGCCCGGAGTTCGCGGCCCGCGCCGGCGAAACGTGTACCCGGCACCGCTACCGCGCCTCGGCGGCGGTGGAATCGCTGACGCCGTGCCGCGAGCAGGTCGCCGACCAGCCGTCCGGGTTCACCTGCACGACCATCCGGCGGCCGCAGTGTGCGCAGAACCGGGGCGGTTCCAGGCCGAGCGCGACGGCCCGGGATACCGGTTCGTCGTACCCGGGCGCGATCGGCCGGCCCGTGAACGGGTTGTAGCGCTCGTCCATAGGGCCGACAGTACTCACGGGTCGCGCGGTTGCCCGGTTGACGCCGCCGGTCGGCTCGTCTCGGCGCTCAGAAGGTCTCATTGAGCGCTTTGATCGGCATCTGCAGTTCGCCGAGCAGGTCGAGATCCTGTTCGGCGGGGCGGCCGAGGGTGGTGAGGTAGTTACCGACGATCACCGCGTTGATCCCGCCGAGGATGCCCTGCCGGGCACCGAGATCGCCGAGAGTGATCTCCCGGCCCCCCGCGAAACGCAGAATGGTGCGGGGCAGCGCCAGCCGGAACGCCGCCACGGCCCGCAGCGCGTCCGCCGCGGACAGCACTTCGAGATCGCCGAACGGGGTGCCCGGGCGCGGGTTGAGGAAGTTCAGCGGGACCTCGTCGGGTTCGAGAGCGGCCAGGTCGGCGGCGAATTCGGCGCGCTGCTCCAGCGTTTCGCCCATCCCGAGGATGCCGCCGCAGCAGACCTCCATCCCGGCCGCGCGCACCATCCGCAGGGTGTCCCAGCGTTCCTCCCAGGTATGGGTGGTGACCACATTCGGGAAGTACGAGCGCGAGGTCTCCAGATTGTGGTTGTAGCGGTGCACGCCCATCGCGGCCAGGCGGTCCACCTGGTCCTGGGTGAGCATCCCCAGCGAGCACGCGACCTGGATGTCCACCTCGTTGCGGATGGCCTCC
Organism: Nocardia sp. NPDC003345; assembly: GCF_053589395.1. NCBI lineage: Bacteria > Bacillati > Actinomycetota > Actinomycetes > Mycobacteriales > Nocardiaceae > Nocardia > Nocardia sp. NPDC003345. The sequence continues at coordinate 368 of NZ_JBSFRU010000196.1, read as the reverse complement.
ACCCCGGCGGCCACCTGTGCCATCAGCCGCTCGTCGGGCCCGCGCACGGCGGCCACGATGCAGAATTCGGTGGCACCGGTCTTGGCGGTCTGTTTCGCCGCCTCCACCAGGCTCGGGATATCGAGCCAGGCCGCCCGCACCGGCGACTGGAACAGTCCGGACTGCGAGCAGAAATGGCAGTCCTCGGGGCAGCCGCCCGTTTTGAGGCTGATGATGCCCTCGACCTCGACCTCCGGTCCGCACCAGCGCAGCCGTACCTCGTGCGCGAGCTGGAGCAGCTTCTCGAGGTGGTCGTCGCCGAGGCGCAGCACCGCGAGCGTCTGCTCCCGGGTGAGTCCGATTCCGCGCTCGAGTACCTGCTCCCGCGC
>NZ_JBSFRU010000195.1:0-11965 GCF_053589395.1 Nocardia sp. NPDC003345 | reverse complement strand
CGCCGAAGCCGACGAGCTGGTGCTGCTGTACCGGCGCACCTCGCAGCAGCTGGCCAGGCTGCAGACCCACAGCCCCGAACCCGAATTGGTCGCGGGTCTCAGTGCCGTCCTGGCCCGGGCCCGGGGCCGGATCGTGGGCAGCGCGCCCAATACCTGGACCGAGATCGCCCGTTTCTGCACCGATGTCTTCCCCGCCGCGGTGTACCGGATGTTCGGATGGTGGCTCGGGGTGGCCGTGGGCTTCCTCGGTGTCACGGCGGGCTTCGCCACCTGGATCTCGGTGGACCCGTCGGCACGGGAAACACTTGGGCTGCAAGGGGACACCACCGCGCTGACCGCCCCCGGGGGCGCCTTCGAGACGTACTACACCGAGCATTCGAACGACGCTTTCGCCGCATTGGTCTGGACCAACAATGCTTGGGTGTCGGCGCTGGCGCTCTTCCTCGGGGTGCTGATCCTGCCGGTGCTGTACCTGCTTTTCATGAACGCGCTGAATATCGGGGTGACGGCCGGGTTGATGGCCGACGCGGGACGCCTCGATTCGTTCTTCGGCTTCCTGCTCCCCCACGGAATGCTGGAACTGACTGCCATTTTCATCGCGGGCGGTGCCGGCCTCAAACTGGGCTGGACCCTGATCGACCCGGGGCCATCGAGCCGCGGCGAGGCGGTCGCGCGCCAGGGCCGGACCACCGCCGCGATCGCCCTGGGATTGGTGCCCACCCTGCTGGTAGCGGGGCTGCTGGAGGGTTTCGTGACCCCGAGCGCGCTTCCGACGCCCGCGCGCATCGCCTGCGGCCTACTCGCCGAGGCCGCCTTCCTCGCCTATATCGTCGCCGCCGGCCGCCGAGCGGCCCATAGGAACAGCTCCGCGACCTCCGGTTCACCCGTAGTGCACGCATCGGACAACAGGTAGACAACGCGGAGCACACCGGAAAAGGTCACATTTTGTGACGTAGCAGCAAAGTGGGCTGGATGACCAGTGAGAATTCCCCCGATTGAATTCCGCTGGCCGCAGCGAGTCGCCGCTCTAGCTGCGGCCAGCGTTACCGTCGACTCTACACAATCGTTATTGCTACGCAACCCGCTGCGAGTGAGGTCACAGGTATAACCCGCAAGCCAGCAAACACCTGGAAACCCCCTCCCGGTACCCGTTCCAGCTAACTTCCAGCAGGCGACCGCACGCTTACAGCGGTGCTTTCATATGCAAGTACATTTGGTTTTTACTGGTCACCGCCATATCCGTAACCACGGTTACGCCCAACCGCCGGCGAGCTCCCCCGGACGAGCACCCGAACCGCCGTTAACTCGGACGATTGCACGCCGAACAGGGCATTCGCGAAGGGTTAACACGGTTGCCGCGACGCTCGCGGCGGCAAAAAATACCTCGGGTTTGTTTATCGAGTCCAAACCTTCCGGAGCCCTGAATCGATGCCCGACTTGGACCGAGAGGTAGTTAACCAAGGCCGTTCCGGGACGTGAACTGAGTCACTCGGCGACCGGATTCGGGCAAACGTCAGCAGCGCCGCCGCAACCGGAAATCGATAGTGTGACCTTGGTCTCACCCAGGCATAAATCTTCGACAGCAGGGGGTCAGGGACCGGAGCGCGTACACCGCACCCGGCAGCCCGGCCCTGGTTTCAGCGACGGGCCGCAGCCTTCACTTCACCCGGAGCCGGAGCGCCCGCAGACGCGTACACCACACCCCGAGATGCAGAGAAGCCGTGGATCCGACTCGATCCACGGCTTCTGTTGTGGGCGAAGGGGGACTTGAACCCCCACGTCCCGAAGGACACTGGCACCTGAAGCCAGCGCGTCTGCCATTCCGCCACTCGCCCGAGCGACGGATCAGACAGTAGCACGGAGGTGACCGCGAGACGAAATCACATGGTCGCAGCCCCGCGGGCGGGACGCTGACCTCGACCGGGGCAACCGTTACCACGCCGGGGGAACTCCCCGACCGTTCCGGTAGTTACAGGTATAACCGAACGTGGATATCATGCAGGGAACGTGCTCGTAGTGCGACACGCCGTATTCGCGTGTCGTCGTAAAGAAACAGGAGAGACTCACCGAAGGGAGGGCCCGGATGGGGTTCGTCTCGAGATTCGAGCGACGCCTACAGGGCGCCGTCGGTGATGTCTTCGCCCGGGTCTTCGGCGGGAACGTGGTTCCACAGGAGGTCGAGGCAGCGCTGCAGCGTGAGGCCGCCGACAGGATCCAGGACCTCGGTGGCGGGCATCTGCTCGCACCCAACAATTACGTGATCACGATCAACGAGTCGGACCACCGGCAACTCGACGCGGATCACGACCTCACCACTCGTGCCTTCGCCAAACATCTGCAGGATTACATCCGCGATCAAGGATGGCAGACCTACGGCGAAGTACACGTGGTGTTCGAGGCATCCCCTACGCTGCACACCGGAATGTTCAGGACGAGCGGTCGCGTCGACCCAGACGCCGGCCGCGGAGCTGCCCCGGCTCGCCGCCCGGAACCGCTACAACGACCCGCTAACCCGCAACCAGGAGCTGGCCCCATGACGCAGAACTCTGGCTACGACCCGAGCCGTGAGCACGCGGAGTCCGATCCACGCAATCGCGGGTACGCTCCCGGCCCCGCGGGACGCGGGCCTCAGAACGGCGCGTACCCCGAGGACTACGGTCCCGGCGCGCCCTACAACGGCGCTCCGGATTATCAGAACGGCTACGACTACCAGCAGGGTGGCGCGGCCTACGACCAGCAGGGCTACGGCGGCCGGCCGGGATACGACCAGCAGGCCTACGCCCAGCAACCCGGCTACGACCAGCAGGGCTACGCCCAGCAACCCGGTTACGACCAGGGGTACGACCAGCAGGGTTACGCGCAGCAGCCCGGATACGACCAGGGTTATCAGGGCCGTCCCGGTTACGACCAGGGCTACGACCAGCAGGGCTATGCCCAGCAACCCGGATACGACCAGCAGGGTTACGCCCAACAGCCCGGATACGACCAGCAGGGCTACGCCCAGCCGGGGTATGACCAGGGCTACGACCAGCAGCCCGGTTACGACCAGGGGTACGACCAGCAGGGCTACGCGCAGCAACCCGGCTACGAGCAGCAGGGCCAGCAGGCCGGCTACGCCGCCCAGGGCGGCTACGGTCAGGCCGGCTACGCACCGGCCGCCGGTCCCGGTTTCTCCGCGACCCTCGCGCTGGACGACGGCAGCGGCCGCACCTATCAGCTCCGGGAAGGCAGCAATATCATCGGCCGCGGCCAGGACGCGCATTTCCGGCTGCCCGACACCGGCGTATCCCGCCGCCATATCGAGGTGCGCTGGGACGGCCAGACCGCGATGCTTTCGGACCTGGGTTCGACAAACGGCACGCTGGTCAACGGATCTCCGGTCCAGGACTGGCAACTCGCCGACGGTGATGTGATTCGCGCCGGGCACTCCGAGATCCTTATCCGTATTGTCTGATGCCGTAGGCTCGCCGTGCGGATCACGGGGCACCTCTCCCATAATGGGGCGGTCCAATCGTGATCGGTCTCGTCCGACGGTCCTATGATGTGCCAACATGCTCGCGGCGCCATACCGGGCGCCGCCGGGACGAGCACTGCCAAGGGGTGGGTCACACCACTCCGACGGCACCGACACACGGTCGAACAGGAGGTGGAGTGCCGTGCAGGGCCTGATTCTGCAACTGACCCGTGCCGGGTTCCTCCTGCTGCTGTGGCTGTTCGTGTGGGCAATCCTGCGCACCCTCCGCAGTGATATCTACGCGGCCTCCGGAGTGCGGCTCCAGAACCGGGGACCGCGTGGTTCCTCGGTGCTGCCGTCGATGCGCCGGGGCCAGAAGGGCGCCAAACATCTTGTGGTGACTCAAGGTTCTCTCGCCGGTACCCGCATCACGCTGGGTACCCAACCGGTGCTGATCGGCCGTGCGGACGATTCCACACTGGTGCTCACCGACGATTACGCCTCCACACGACATGCCCGGCTGTCCCTACGCGGTGACGACTGGTACGTCGAAGACCTCGGCTCGACCAACGGTACTTACCTCGATCGCGCCAAAGTCACCACCGCAGTCCGCGTTCCGCTCGGCACTCCGGTCCGGGTCGGCAAGACAGTGATCGAGCTCCGATCGTGACACTTGTTCTCCGCTACGCAGCGCGCAGCGACCGCGGCCTCGTCCGCGCCAACAACGAAGATTCCGTCTACGCGGGCGCCCGCCTGCTGGCCCTTGCCGACGGCATGGGCGGGCACGCGGCCGGCGAAGTGGCATCACAGCTGATGATCGCCGCGCTGGCGCACCTCGACGACGACGAACCGGGCGAAGACCTGCTCGGCAAGTTGAACCGGGCGACCCACGCCGGTAATTCCGCCATCGCCGAACAGGTCGAGGAAGAACCCGAACTGGACGGGATGGGCACCACGCTCACCGCGATCCTGTTCGCGGGCAAGAAACTCGGCATGGTCCATATCGGCGATTCGCGCGCCTATATGCTGCGCGACGGCGAACTCGCCCAGATCACCCGCGACGACACCTTCGTCCAGTCGCTGGTGGACGAAGGCCGGATCACCGCCGAACAGGCCCATACCCATCCACAGCGCTCGCTCATCATGCGTGCCCTCACCGGCAACGAGATCGAACCGACGCTGGTGATGCGCGAGGCCCGCGCCGGTGACCGCTACCTGCTGTGCTCCGACGGACTCTCCGACGTCGTCAGCGACGAGACCATCGCCAACACCATGCGCGAGGGCAGCACCGACGAATGCGCCGACCGGCTCATCGAGCTCGCGCTGCGCAGCGGCGGTCCGGACAATGTCACCGTGGTCGTGGCGGATGTCATCGACCTCGACTACGGGCAGAGTCATCCGATCGTCGCGGGCGCGGCATCCGGTGAGGCCGAGGACAACCCGCCGCCGAACACCGCGGCCGGCCGCGCAGCGGCCATGCGGCCGCCCGCCGCCGCCCCGCGCCGGGCCGCGGGTGAGCCCGAGCCCGAGCCGAAGAAATCGCACAAACTGCGCTGGGTCCTGCTGGCCCTGGCATTGGTGCTCGCGGTCGGAATCGGCTTGGTCGTCGGCTACAAGATGATCCGCTCCAACTATTACGTGGGCGCGGACAACAACAGCGTCGTCATCATGCAGGGCCTGCCCGGCTCGATCCTGGGATATTCCATCCACGAGGTGAACCTGGTGGGCTGTGTGACCGCGAAGGACGAGCTCAGCCTCGTCGACAGCGGTAAACCGCTGCCCGAGGACTGCCGCGTGCTCGAGGTCGGCGATCTCGAGCAGACCGGTCGCGACCAGGTGGAACGGGGCCTTCCGCCCGGAACCCTGGACAAGGCCAAGGAGCAGATGCGGGTCCTCGCGGATCGTGAACTGCTGCCGGTCTGCAAGAAGAACGCCTCCGCGGCCCAGCCCGGCGTGGTCACCACGACCCCGACGCCCGCGCCGCCGGCCGCTCCGACTCCCACCCCGGCGGCGCCCCCGGCCTCGCCCGCACCCGAGCCCGGTGCCAACGGCGAGAATCCCGCGCCGCCCGCACCGCCGACCACCACCGCGCCGGCGCCGACGACCACCGCAGCGCCCCAGATCGCCGGGGAGAACTGCCGGGTGGCGGACTGATGTCCGCACCGGCACCACCGTCCGCCGGGGCTTTTCCGAGCCCCCCGGGCGGTTTCGCGGCAGCGCCCTCACCGCGGAACCGGCGCAATACCGAGCTTTTGCTGCTGGGGTTCGCGGCGTTCATCACCACGGCCGCGCTGTTCCTGGTCGAAGCCGGCCAAGAACAGTCGCTGACCTGGGATATCGCCAAATACGGCCTGGCCTATCTGGGGCTTTTCGCCGTCGCTCACCTGGCGGTGCGCCGGTTCGCGCCCTACACCGACCCGCTGCTGCTGCCGATCGTCGCGCTGCTCAACGGAATCGGACTGGTGCTCATCCACCGTCTCGATCTGGCGGACGCCCAGACGGCGGCCTACAACTCCTGGGATATCCCCTCCCCCGACGCCAACCAGCAGATCCTGTGGACCGCGCTGGGCATCGTCTTGTTCGTCGCGATCCTGCTGGTCCTGCGCGACTACCGCACCCTGGCCAAATACGCCTACACGCTCGGGCTGGTCGGTCTGATCGCGCTCGCGATCCCGGCGATCCTGCCCAGCTCGCTGTCGGAGGTCAACGGCGCGAAGATCTGGATCCGGCTGCCCGGGCTGAGCCTGCAGCCCGGCGAATTCGCGAAGATCCTGCTGATCATCTTCTTCGCCTCGGTGCTCGTCTCCAAACGTGAACTGTTCACCGCGGCCGGCCGGCATTTCCTCGGAATGGAATTCCCGCGCGCCCGCGACCTGGGCCCGATCCTGGCCGTCTGGATCGTCTGCATCGGCGTGCTGGTGTTCGAGAAGGACCTCGGCACCTCGCTGCTGATCTTCGGCACGGTCCTGGTGATGCTCTACATCGCGACCGAACGCGTCGGCTGGCTGCTCATCGGCGGCGGGCTGCTGCTGCTCGGGTTCGTTTTCGCCTACCAGTTGTTCGGCCATGTCCGGGTTCGGGTGGAAACCTGGCTGCACCCCTTCGATGACTACAACAACACCGGCTATCAGATCGTGCAGTCGCTGTTCGGGCTGGCCACCGGCGGTCTCGCCGGAACCGGCCTCGGCAGCGGGCGGCCGTCCCAGGTGCCGTTCGCGAAAACCGACTTCATCGTCACCACCATCGGTGAGGAACTCGGGCTCATCGGCCTGGCCGCCATTCTGATCCTGTTCCTGATGCTGATCCTGCGCGGTATGCGTACCGCGCTGGCGATCCGGGACAGCTTCGGGAAACTGCTCGCGGCCGGTCTGTCGTTCACCATCGCCATCCAGGTCTTCGTGGTCGTCGGCGGCGTGACCAAACTGATCCCGCTGACCGGTCTCACCACCCCCTTCGTCTCCTACGGCGGTTCGTCGCTGCTGGCCAACTACATCCTGCTGGCCCTGCTGATCAAGATCTCGGACGCGGCCCGCGAACCGGCCCCGGCCCGCCGCCGCGAACCGGCCCCCGCGCCGCTGGCGGAAGCACAGACCGTGATGGTGTCGCGACCGCGAGGGGGTCACCAGTGAACACACCGCTACGCCGGGTGGCCATGGCGGTCATGGCCATGATCGTGGCGCTGCTACTCAATGCCACCTACGTGCAGGTCATCAAGGCCGACGACTACCGTGCCGATCCCCGCAACTCCCGGGTGCTGCTCGACGAGTACTCCCGCCAGCGTGGGCAGATCTCCGCCGGCGGCGCGGTCCTGGCGAGTTCGGTCTCCACCGACGACCGCTACAAATACCTGCGCGTCTATCCCACCGATCCGTCCGCCTACGCGCCGGTCACGGGCTTCTACTCCATGCAGTACGGCAGCACCGGCTTGGAACGCGCCGAGGATCCGGTGCTCAACGGGTCCGACGGCCAGCTGTTCGGCAGCCGGCTGGTGGACCTCGTCTCCGGGCGCGACCCCCGCGGCGGCAATGTGGTCACCACGATCGACCCCGCGATGCAGCAGGTCGCCTACAACGAGCTCACCAGCAAGGGTTACACGGGTTCGGTGGTGGCCATCGAACCCAGCACCGGCAAGATCCTGACCATGGTGTCCACGCCCAGCTACGACCCCAACCAGCTGTCGGGGCACGACGGCGCCCAGGGCACCCAGGCCTGGGAGAGCCTGAGCGCCGACGAGAACCAGCCGATGCTCAACCGGGCGATCTCGCAGACCTACCCCCCCGGCTCCACCTTCAAGGTCGTGGTCACCGCGGCCGCGCTGTCCAACGGTAAGGCCAACCCGCAGAGCCAGTTCACCGCAGCGCCCAACATCACCCTGCCCGGCACCAGCACCACGCTGGAGAACTACAACGGCAGCACCTGCGGTTCCGGTGCCACCGCCAGCCTCTACGAGGCGTTCCGCCGGTCCTGCAACACCGCGTTCGTGGAACTCGGCGTCGATGTCGGCTCGGCCGCGCTGGAAGACGAGGCCGCCGCCTTCGGCATCGGCCCGCATCGCGGCATCCCGATGCCGGTCGCCGAGAGCTCCGTGGGCAATATCCCCGACGACGCCGCCCTCGCGCAGAGCAGTATCGGCCAGCGTGATGTCGCCCTCACTCCGCTGGACAACGCGGTCATCGCGGCTACCGTCGCCAACGGCGGTGTGCGGATGGAGCCCTACCTCGTCGACCAGTTGCAGAACCCCGATCTGAGCGAGCTGTCCACCACCGAACCGGTCTCGGTCGGGCAGGCGGTGAGCGCGGAGGTAGCGTCTACCCTGACCGACCTGATGGTGGCCTCGGAGGAGAACACCGCGGGCAGCGGCGGCTCGGGCTATCGGATCGCGTCCAAGACCGGTACCGCCGAGCACGGCTCCGATCCGCGCAATACACCGCCGCACGCCTGGTACATAGCGTTCGCCCCCGCCGAGAACCCGAAGATCGCTATCGCGGTCATCGTGGAGAACGGCGGTGACCGGGCGCTGGCGGCAACCGGTGGGTCGGTCGCCGCGCCGGTTGCCCGGGCGGTACTGGACGCAGGTCTGCGAGGTCGCTGAACGAGATGGATGTGCGAGTGAATCTGCGGGGAAACCGATGCTGACAAACGGCGCGATGATCGCGGACCGCTACCGGCTGCAGCGGCTGATCGCCACCGGAGGGATGGGCCAGGTGTGGGAAGCCCTGGACACCCGGCTGGATCGTCGTGTCGCGGTCAAGGTCCTCAAATCCGAATTCTCCGCCGATCCGACCTTCCGGCACCGGTTCCGTACCGAGGCCCGGACGACCGCGCAGCTGAACCACTCCGGTATCGCCGGTATCTACGACTACGGCGAGACCTACGATCCGCAGGGCGGTGAGACCGCCTACCTGGTGATGGAGCTGGTGCAGGGCGAACCGCTAAACAATGTGCTGAACCGGCTCGGCCGGCTGTCGGTGGTGCAGGGCCTGGACCTGCTGGAGCAGACCGGCCGCGCACTGCAGGTCGCGCATCAGGCGGGAGTGGTCCATCGCGACGTCAAACCGGGAAACATCCTGGTCACGCCGACCGGTCAGGTGAAGATCACCGACTTCGGTATCGCCAAGGCGGTCGACGCCTCGCCGGTCACCAAGACCGGCATGGTGATGGGCACCGCGCAGTACATCGCGCCGGAACAGGCTGTCGGCGAGGACGCCACCGCGGCCAGTGATGTGTACTCCCTGGGCGTGGTGGGCTACGAGGCCCTCGCCGGAACACGGCCGTTCACCGGCGACGGCGCCCTCACCGTCGCCATGAAACATGTGCGTGAGGTACCGCCGCCGATGCCCGGCGACCTGCCTCCGAACGTGCGCGAGCTCGTCGAGATCACCCTGGCCAAGGATCCCGCGCAGCGCTATACCGACGGCGGCGAATTCGCCGACGCGGTGGCCGCGGTGCGGTCGGGCCGCCGCCCGCCCCCGCCCAGCAATCTCGCGGCGGCGGGCCCCACCAGCGTGATCGCGGCCCCGCAACCGGGTTACGACGAGGGCGCGACGATGCGCTACGCCACACCGCCCGGCGCCGGTTACACCACGCCGCCGACGGCGATGGTCGGCCCGTCCACCTCGATGGACCGCGGCGGCGCGCACGAGGTCGATCCCGACGGCTACCGGGACGGGTCCGGTGGCGGGCTCAACAAGAACCAGAAGTGGATGATCGGCCTGGGTATCGGCGCGCTGCTGCTGGGCGGGGCCGTGCTGTGGCTGCTCTTCGGCGGTGACACCAACCCCGACGGCACCGCGCCGGGTACGTCGACCACCGCCCCCACCACCCGGCAGCTTCCGCCCCCGGTCACCACGACCTACGAGGTCACCGAACCTCCGGTCTGGACCCCCGAGCCGACCACTCCGGCGCCGACCACCACGACACAGCCGCCGGCGACCACGACACAGCCGCCCACCACGACTCCTCAGCAGACGACCACCACCACCGCGCCGACCACCACCGAAGAGACCACCCAAGAGGAGACGACCACCACCCGTCGCCCGGTGGTCCCGCCGATCGAGTTCCCCGATGACGATCCGGCCGAAGACGACCGCCCCACCTTCACCATGCCGCCCTTTAATCTGCAAGGACAGCCATGACGACCCCGAAGAATCTCTCGTCCCGCTACGAGCTGGGCGAGATCATCGGGTTCGGCGGTATGTCGGAAGTCCACCGAGCACGCGACCTCCGGTTGAACCGCGATGTCGCGATCAAGGTGCTGCGCGCCGACCTCGCGCGTGACCCCACCTTCTACCTGCGGTTCAAGCGTGAGGCCCAGAATGCCGCGGCACTGAACCATCCCGCCATCGTCGCGGTGTACGACACCGGTGAGGCCGAGGTCGACGGGGGACCACTGCCCTTCATCGTGATGGAGTACGTGGAGGGCGATACGTTGCGCGATATCGTGCGCAACGAGGGCCCGCTGCCGCCGCGCCGGGCGATGGAGGTCATCGCCGATGTCTGCGCCGCCCTGGATTTCAGTCATAAGGCCGGCATCGTGCACCGCGATATGAAGCCCGCCAACATCATGATCAACCGGGCCGGCGCGGTGAAGGTGATGGATTTCGGTATCGCCCGCGCGATCGCCGATGCCGCCAACCCGATGACCGCCACCGCGGCCGTGATCGGCACCGCCCAGTATCTGTCACCCGAGCAGGCGCGCGGCGAGACCGTCGACGCCCGCTCGGATGTGTACTCCGTCGGCTGCGTACTGTTCGAAATCCTCACCGGAGAGCCGCCGTTCACCGGCGATTCCCCGGTGGCGGTGGCCTACCAGCATGTCCGGGAGGATCCGCGGCTGCCCTCGCTGGTACACGAGGGGGTACCGCGCGAGCTGGATTCCGTGGTCCTCGAGGCGATGGCCAAGAATCCGGCCAACCGCTACCAGAGCGCTGCCGAGATGCGCGCGGATCTGATCCGGGTCCTGGGCGGGCAGAAACCGGGCGCGCCCATGGTGATGACCGACGAGGATCGCACCACCATGCTCGGCCCGGCGGATCCGGGGTCGCGCGGCTACCACCGCCTCGACGACGATGACCGCGACGACTACGACGACTACGGCAGCGACGGCGGGAACCGGCGGACGGCCTTCATCGCGGCCGGTGCGGTCGCCGCCGTCGCGCTGGCGTTCGGGCTGTTCTGGATGCTGCTGGGACCGGGTAGTCGTCCCGACCAGGTCGCGGTGCCGGATGTTTCGAACGTCTCCGCCAGTGAGGCCGAGCAGAAGCTCGATTCTCTCGGCTTCGATGTCGCCATCCAGGAGAAGCCGGACGGCAAGATCGGTGCCGGCAATGTCATCGCGACCCAGCCGCTGGGCGGCTCCCGGGCCGACGAGGGCAGCACCATCACCGTGCAGGTGTCCACCGGGCCGCAGCAGGTGCCGGTGCCCCGGCTCACCGGTCTCACCCGGCAGGAGGCCGAGCAGGAACTCAACAACGCCGGTCTGCAGGTCAACCCGGACGTGAAACGGGAGCCGTCGAGCGCGCAGGACAAGGACAAGGTGATCGGCCAGGATCCGTCCCCGGGAATCGAGATGGACGCCGGCAGTCAGATCACGCTGACCGTGGGCTCCGGCCCGGAGCAGGTCCGGGTGCTCGACGTGGTGGGTCAGCTGATCGATGTGGCCCAGCCGAACCTGGAGGGCGCCGGCTTCAAGATCGTCGTGCAGGAGGTGCAGTCGGCACGCCCGCGCGGCGAGGTGCTGTCCACCGATCCCGCCGGCGGCTCCACGGCCGACAAGGGATCCACCATCACGGTCCAGGTCGCGCAGAGCGATCGGATCGCGATGCCGAACCTCATCGGCCTGAACGCCACCGAGGTCGTCGACAAACTGCGTGAGAGCGGCTGGCAGGGCAGTGTGAACCAGGTGCGGCAGATCACGCAGATCACCCTGAACTCGGATCAGGCCGGCAAGGTGCTCAGTCAGCAGCCGTCGGCCGGAACCACCGTGCAGTCCTCGACCACCGTCACGATCAA
>NZ_JBSFRU010000194.1:0-12027 GCF_053589395.1 Nocardia sp. NPDC003345 | reverse complement strand
TCCGGACTCACCCTTCGCGGAGAGGTCACCTCTCAACTCACCCTGCGCTGAGGGTCGCCTCTCAACTCACCCTGCGCTGAGGGTCGCCTCTCAACTCACTCTCCGCTGAGGAACGCCTCCCAACTCACCCTCTGCTGCGGGCCCCCCAACCCACCCTTCGCTGAGGAACTGCCGCCAACCCACCCTTTCCGGGTTGGTTGCCCCAATTCACCCCTTCGTCAACGGGTCGCTCCATACCCACCCGCATGACACGCGAGGTCGCAGCACCCCCCTACTAAGCTCTTGCGGATGAAGGCTCTGCGTCGGTTCACGGTTCGCGCCCACTTGCCGGAGCGGTTGGCGGCGCTCGGGGAGTTGGCGGCCAATTTGCGCTGGTCGTGGCATGGGCCTACGCAGGATGTGTTCGCGGCGCTGGATCCCGGGCGGTGGCGGGAGATCGGGCCGGATCCGGTGCGGATGCTGGGTGAGGTGCCGGCCGAGCGGTTGGCGGAGCTGGCGGGGGATGCCGGGTTCTGTGCGCGGGTGGACGCGGCGGCGGCGGACCTGCGGGAGTATCTCGGGCGGCCGGGGGCCGAGCTGGGGGTGCGGGGTATCGGGTACTTTTCGATGGAGTTCGGGGTCAGCGAGGTGCTGCCGAACTATTCCGGGGGGCTGGGGATCCTGGCCGGCGATCATTTGAAGGCGGCCTCGGATCTGGGATTGCCGTTGATCGGGGTGGGGCTGCTGTACCGGGCCGGGTATTTCCGGCAGTCGCTCACGCTGGACGGGTGGCAGGCCGAACGGTATCCGGTGCTGGATCCGCACGGCTTGCCGTTGCGGCCGCTGACCTCGGGGTCTTCGCCGGTGCTGGTGCATGTGGCCATGCCGGACCGGCGGGTGCTGGCGGCTCGGGTGTGGGTGGCGCAGGTGGGGCGGGTGCCGCTGTTGCTGCTGGATTCCGATATCGCGAGTAACGATCCGGATCTGCGCACTGTCACCGACCGGTTGTACGGCGGCGATCAGGAGCACCGGATCGTCCAGGAGATCCTGGCCGGGATCGGCGGGGTGCGGGCGGTGCGGGCCTTTACCGCGGCGGCCGGATTGCCGGCGCCGGACGTGTTCCATATGAACGAGGGGCACGCGGGGTTCTCGGGTCTGGAGCGGATCCGGGAATACCTGGCCGAGGGGCACGATTTCGAGACCTCGCTGGCGGCGGTGCGGGCGGCGACGGTGTTCACCACGCATACCCCGGTGCCGGCCGGGATCGACCGGTTCCCGGTTTCCCTGGTGCATCGCTATTTCGGTGGTTCGTCGGGGGAGCGGGATTCGCCGCTGCTGCCGGGGATCGAGGTGGACCGGATCGTCGCGCTGGGGCGGGAGGCCGATCCATCGGTGTTCAATATGGCGCATATGGCGTTGCGGCTGGCCCAGCGTGCGAACGGGGTGTCGCGGCTGCACGGCACGGTGAGCCGGGAGATGTTCGCGCCGTTGTGGCCGGGGTTCGATCCGCCGGAGGTGCCGATCGGCTCGGTCACCAACGGGGTGCATGTGGACACCTGGGCGGCCCGGGAATGGAATGAACTGCGCGGGGCGGACGCGGAGGCGGCCGGGGAGTGGATACCGGACCCGGAACCGCGCGCGGTGTGGGCGGTCCGGCGGCGGTTGCGGGGGCTGCTGGTCGAGGACGTACGCCGGCGGGTGCGGGAATCGTGGACCCAGCGCGGCGCCGCGGCGGCCGAGCTGACGTGGACGGAGTCCGTTTTCGACCCCGATGTGCTCACCGTGGGTTTCGCCCGCCGGGTGCCGACCTACAAGCGGCTGACCCTCATGCTGCGCGATCCGGACCGGTTGCGGGCCCTGCTGCTGGACCCGCATCGCCCGGTGCAGCTGGTGGTGGCGGGAAAGAGTCATCCGGCCGACGAGGGCGGTAAGGCGCTCATCCGGCAGCTGGTGCGGTTCGCCGACGATCCGGCGGTGCGGCATCGCATCGTTTTCCTGCCCGACTACGACATCGCGATGGCGCGGTATCTGTATTGGGGCTGCGACGTCTGGTTGAACAATCCGCTGCGGCCGCTGGAGGCGTGCGGGACGTCGGGGATGAAATCGGCGTTGAACGGCGGGCTGAACCTGTCGATCCGGGACGGCTGGTGGGACGAGATGTTCGACGGCGAGAACGGGTGGGCGATCCCGACGGCCGACGGGGTGACCGATGAGGAGCGCCGCGACGATCTGGAGGCCACCGCGCTCTACGAGTTGATGGAAAGGGTCGTCGCGCCCCGGTTCTACGAGCGTGACGCCGAGGGTGTGCCGGGGCGCTGGCTGGAGATGGTGACGCATACGCTGCGCGATCTGGGGCCGAGGGTGCGGGCCGACCGTATGGTGCGTGAGTATGCCGAGCGGTACTACGTGCCGGCGGCCGCCGCCTCCCACCGCGCCACCGAGGCGGGTCTGGCGGGCGCGGCGGCGGTCGGGCGGTATCGGCGTCGGGTGGCGGAAGCCTGGCCGCGGTTGCGGGTCGTCGGTGTGGATGCCGAAGGGCTTCCGCACGATCCGGAGGTGGGCGCGCCGCTCGCGCTGACCGCCCGGGTGGATCTGGGCGGGCTGGCCGCGCACGAGGTGCGGGTGGAGGCCGTGGTGGGCCGGGTCTCGCCCGACGACGAACTCACCGAGACCCATACCGCCGCGATGTCGTGGGCGGGCGGCGATTCGGGCCCGGCCCTGTTCACGGCGCGGATTCCGCTGCCGCTCTCCGGGTCGGTCGGTTATCAGGTCCGGGTGCTGCCGGTGCACGAACTGCTGGCCTCGAGCGCGGAGCTGGCCCTGGTCGCCACGGCCTGAGCGGGGCGGGGGCCCGTAATGGCCCGCACGCGGCGTCGACTTCGGTTCGTAACGAGTTTCCGCTACCGTTCCACTGGCGCTGCCGGGCCCGAAGCGCCCTCGGTCTGCGTGTGGCCTGCGCCCGGACACAGGTCACGCCCGCACCGACTGGAGGTTCCATGGACACAGGTCCGCAGACCCGCACCCAGGGACGACTCGATTCGTTCTTCGCGATCGGGGTGCACGGATCGACGGTCAAACGGGAGCTGATGGCGGGAACGGTGACGTTCCTGGCGATGTGCTATGTGCTCGCGGTGAATCCGGCGATCCTCGGTGACCAGGGTGATCTCGGCGATCAGGGCATCCCGACCCAGGCGGTGTTCACCGCGACCGCGGTGGCGGCCGTGGTGGGGACGCTGGTGATGGGTCTGTGGGCGCGCTATCCGATCGCGCTCGCGCCCGGGATGGGTCTCAATGCCTTCTTCGCGTATTCGGTGGTGCTGGGGATGGGGATTCCCTGGCAGGTCGCGCTGTCGGGCACCTTCCTGTCCGGTGTCATCTTCTTCGTGCTCGCGATCACCAAGGTCCGCGAGAAGATCCTCAACGCGATCCCGTTCCAGCTGAAACTGGCGGTGGCGGCCGGGGTCGGGCTTTTTCGTGGCCTTTCTCGGGCTCAAGAACGCCGGGATCGTGACGGCCAGCGACACCACGCTGGTGACGCTGGGCGATTTCACCGAGGGCGCTACCGTGCTCGCGCTGTTCGGCCTGGTGATGACGGTGATCTTCCTGGTGCGCGGCTGGCACGGCGCGGTGCTCTACGGCATCGTGCTGACCGCGGTGATCGGGATGATCGCCGGGCTGGTGGATGTGCCCGACGGGGTGGCGGCATTGCCGCAGGGTCTGGATCAGACGTTCGGGCAGGCGCTGGCGCATCTGCCCGACGCGTTCACCGCGCAGATGGCGGTCGTGGTACTGACCATGCTGTTCGTCGATTTCTTCGATGCCTCGGGCACGCTGATCGGGGTAGCCAATCAGGCGGGCCTGCTCAACGAGAAGGGGGAGTTGCCGCGGGCGTCGAGCGCGTTCTCCGCGGACGCGGTGGGCACCATGGCGGGTGCGGTGATCGGTACGTCCACCACCACGGCGTATGTGGAGTCTACGGCCGGTGTCTCGGCGGGTGGCCGGACCGGGTTGACGGCGGTGGTGACGGCGGCCTGGTTCGCGGTGGCGATGTTCTGCTACCCGCTGTTCGCGGTGGTGGCGGGGTCTGGCGCGGTGACCGCGGCGGCGCTGATCGTGGTCGGGGTGCTCATGGCGCGTTCGCTGGGTGATATCGAATGGCATCGGCTGGAGTTCGCGGTGCCGGCGTTCATCACCATCGTCATGATGCCGCTGACCTATTCGATCGCGAACGGCCTGGCCATGGGGATGATTTTCTATCCGGTGGTGATGACGGCGCGCGGTCGTTTCCGCGAGGTGCACCCGGTGATGTGGGTGCTGACCGTGATCTTCCTCGGATATTTCTTCTTCCTCGCGGAATAGCGTGCGCGACAGCCGGGGCCGGATCCGCCGGGAAAATCCCGCCCGGCTCTGCGCGGCGAAGCCCGATCAGACCGACGCCGCCGCGGCCAATCGGGTGAGGGCCCGCGCCACCACCTCGGGATCGGCCGTTTCCCAATACGGTGGCAGCGAGGCGCGCAGATAGCCGCCGTAGCGGGCGGTGGCCAGCCGGGGATCCAGCACCGCGACCACGCCGCGATCGTCCACGCTACGCAGCAATCGCCCCGTGCCCTGCGCGAGCAGCAGCGCGGCATGGCTCGCCGCGATGGTGAGAAAGCCGTTACCGCCCCGGGATTCGACCGCGCGCTGCCGGGCGGCCAGCAGGGGGTCGTCGGGGCGGGGGAAGGGGATGCGGTCCAGGATCACCAGGCTCAAGGACGGTCCCGGGACATCCACGCCCTGCCAGAGCGACAGGGTCCCGAACAGGGAGGTCTCCGGATCGTCGGCGAATTTGCGCACCAGGGCGCCGGTGGAATCCTCGCCCTGGCACAGGATCGGGGTGTCCAGCCGGCCGCGTAACGCCTCGGTCGCCGCCTTCGCCGCGCGCATCGAGGAGAACAACCCCAGGGTGCGTCCGCCCGCCGCGGAGACCAGGCGCTCGATCTCGTCGAGGTAGGCGGGCGGGAGGCCGTCGCGGCCGGGAACGGGCAGATGTTTGGCCACATAGAGGATTCCGGATTTCGTGTGATCGAACGGCGAGCCCACATCGACCGCGCTCCAGCGCACGGTATCGCTGTCCGACGGCGCCTCGGCGCTGTTGGCCATCGCCGGGTCCACGGCACCACCCGACTGCGCGGGCAGACCCCAGGTGCGGGCCAGTCCGTCGAAGGAGCCGCCGATCTGCAGGGTCGCGGAGGTGAGCACGACCGTCGCCTCACCGAACAGCCGGCTGCGCAGCAGCCCGCCGACGGCCAGCGGGGCCATGCGCAGGGTGCGCCGGGTGACACCGCGGATCTCGTCGGCGGACAGCCACACCACATCGCGGCGCGCGGCCGGGTCGGGTTCGTCGAAGGCCGTGAGGGCGCGCACCGCGGTGTCGTGGATCTCCTCGACCGCGGCCACCGCCATATTCCGCCCGGCCGCGGCCTCCGGATCCTCACCGCGCCCGCCACCCTGCGGGTTCAGCGCGGTGCGGGCATTCCAGGCGGCGTCCCGGATCAGAGCGAGAACCTGCTCGATGCCCTGCGGCAGCGTCTCCCAGCGGGTCGGGCCGAGATCGTCGAGCGCGGCGTGCCAGGCCTCGGCGGCGGCATCGAGACGGTCGATCTCCTGCTCGTCGATGAGCTTGCCGCAACGCCGGGCGGCGGCGGTGATGGCGGTGGCCGAGAGTTCGGCGGTGGCCACGCCGGTGACCCGGTCGACCAGTTCGTGCGCCTCGTCCACGACGACGACATCGTGTTCGGGAAGTACCTGGACCCCGCTGATCGCGTCGATGGCCAGCAGTGCGTGGTTGGTCACCACGACATCGGACTGCGCGGATTCGGCGCGGGCACGCTCGGCGTAGCAGTCCTGGCCGAAGGGGCAGCGGGATTTCCCGAGACATTCCCGCGCCGAGACGCTGACCTGCCGCCATGCGCGGTCGCTGACGCCGGGGGCGAGTTCGTCGCGATCGCCGGTCTCGGTATCGGAGGCCCATTCGTTGAGCCGTTTGACCTCGCGGCCCAGGCGGGAGACGGCGAAGGCGTCGAACAGTTCCGCCTCGGCCGGTTCCTCGGGGATGGCGCTGTTGATCTTGTTGAGGCAGAGATAGTTGTTGCGGCCCTTGAGGATCGCGAACTCCGGCGTCCGCCCGAGCGGTTCGGTCAGCGCCTGGGCGAGGCGCGGCAGGTCGCGGTCTACCAGCTGGCGCTGCAGGGCGATGGTGGCGGTGGAGATCACCACCGTGCGCCCCGTCTTCACCGCGTAGCGCAGGCTCGGGATCAGATACGCGAGAGATTTTCCGGTACCGGTGCCGGCCTGGACCGCCAGATGTTCCTTGGTCTCGATCGCGTTGTCCACCGCGGCCGCCATGGTGATCTGGCCGGGGCGCTCCTTGCCGCCGAGCGCGGTGACGGCGGTCGCCAGCAGGGCTGATACGGGCGGGAGTTCGGGCACCCGGGCAGCCTACTGCGCACCACCGACACCTGTGCGGCCGGTCGAGAACCCGGCGGGGCGCCGCGAATACGGCGCGATCGCGCCCGCCGGGCCCCGGCGCGCGGTGGTTCCCTACTTCCCAGTGATCTTACTCGGAAGTAAGGTCTGACCATGGCGTGGAAACCTGATCAGATACCCGACCAGACCGGGCGCACCTTCGTCGTCACCGGAGCCAACGGCGGCCTCGGCGCCGAGACCACCAAGGTGCTCGCCGCGAAGGGTGCCACGGTGGTACTGGCCTGCCGCAACACCGAGAAGGCGCAGGAGGTCGCCGACGCCATCGGCGGCGACCTGCGGGTGCGCCGGCTCGATCTGGCGGATCTGTCCTCGGTCCGGGAATTCGCCGAGGGTACGGACGAATTCGATGTCCTGGTCAACAACGCGGGACTGATGAACGTGCCGTTCTCGCGCACCACCGACGGCTTCGAAACACAGTTCGGGGTGAACCATCTCGGCCACTACGCGCTCACCGGGCTGCTGCTGGACCGGATGCGCGACCGGGTGGTGACACTGGCCAGCATCGCCCACAAGCAGACACCCAAACTGTGGATCGACGACCTGAACTACGAGAACCGGCGCTACCAGCGCAACCTCGCCTACGCGCAGGCCAAACTGTCGAACCTGATGTTCGCGCGGGAACTGCAGCGCCGCCTGTCGGAGGCCGGTTCGGCGAAACGGTCCTACGGGGTGCACCCGGGCGTTTCGGCGACCGAGCTGTTCACCCGGACCGAGACCCCGCTCGACTGGGTCAGCAAACCGGTGATCAAGCTGGTCGGGCACGCTCCGGCCAAGGCCGCCCATTCGACCCTGTTCGCGGCCACCACCCGCGATGCCGACCCCGAAACCTACTGGGGCCCGACCCGGCTGTTCCAGTCGCAGGGCCCGGTGGAGGCCTCGCCGTCCACCCGGCTGTCCAAGAACACCGAGCTGTGGCGGCGGCTGTGGTCGGAATCGGAGCGGCTGACCGGAGTCGTCTACAAGTTCTGACCGGCGGCGATACCGGCTGCCGCGATGCCCACCTCACACTACGGCCCGCGTAGTAGACGGGTACCGTGGTAGCCGTGTCCGCAACACCCCGCCGCACCGTGCACCGCCCGGCCCTGGTCGTCCTGGTGGTCGTCGTCGCGGCGGCCGCGCTGGTGCTGGGCTGGTGGCAATGGGAGCGATTCTCCTCTGCCAGCGGCACGGCCCAGAATCTCGGCTACGCGATGCAGTGGCCGCTGTTCGCCGGATTCGCGCTGTTCGCCTACTTCCGGTTCGTCCGGTTGGAGCAGGAGTCCGAGGAGCCGGCGGGCGAGCCGGACGATGCGGCCGCGATACCCGGGCAGCCGGTCGCGGGGGCCGCGGCGGGCACCCCGGACGCCCGGCACGCGGGACGATTCGGCCGGCGCGGGTCGCGGGCGGCGGACGGTCCCCGGGAGATCCCGGCCGGATTCCTGCCCGAACGCCCGCGCGCGGCGCGCGCGGACGATCCGGCGCTCGCCGAATACAACACCTATCTCGCCCGGCTGCACGCCGAGGACGGCGGCGCGGGCGATACGGCGGGCGCGGCCCGCGATACCGAGAGGAGCGCGGGTTGACCGCCAGCGAGAAGGCCACCACCGCACCCGAGGCGCCCGCCGGCGACCGGCGGATCGCCGGGGCGCTGCTGCGCTACCGCGTCCTCGCCTGGATCACCGGTCTGTGGCTGCTGTTCCTCACCGCCGAGATGATCGCCAAGTACGGGTTCGGCGTGGACACCCCGAGCTGGATCGCGGTCGTGCACGGCTGGGCGTACTTCATCTACCTGATCCTCACCGCGGATCTGGCGGTGAAGGTCCGGTGGCCGATTCGGCGCACCATCGGCACCCTGCTCGCCGGCACCATCCCGCTGCTGTCCTTCTTCGTGGAGCACCGCAACACCAAGCAGGTCAAACAGGACTTCGGCGTCTGACCCGGCACGGCGCGCCCCGAACGGCACGGAACGCGGCCGTGCTCCTGGTGTGCCGGCGCGGGGAAACGCGCCGGCGACTCGAAATCAGTGCGCCAGTGCGGTGAGCGCGGGCAGCAGTTGGGCCAGCGCCCGGCCGCGATGGGAAGCGGCGTCCTTCTCGGCCGGAGACAACTGCGCGGCGCTGCGCTCCCCGCCGTCCGGATGGAACAGCGGGTCGTAACCGAAACCGCCGTCGCCCTGGGGCGCCCGCGCCACGGTGCCGGGCCATTCCCCGCGCACCACGATCTCGGCGCCGCCCGGGATCACCAGCGCGCAGGCGGAGACGAAGCTCGCGCCGCGCCGTTCGTCGGGTGTATCGGAGAGCTGGGCCAGCAGCAGCGTGTTGTTCGCCGCGTCGTCGCCGTGGCGTCCGGCCCAACGGGCCGACAGCACGCCCGGCATCCCGTTCAGGGCGTCGACGGCGATACCGGAATCGTCGGCGATACACGCCAGCCGGGTCGCCCGCGCGCCGTCGCGCGCTTTGGCCAGCGCGTTCTCCTCGAAGGTCGCACCGGTCTCGGGGGCCTCCGGATATTCCGGCACATCATCGAGCCCGACGATCTCGAGCCCGTCCACACCGGCGTCGGCGACGATCCGGCGCAGTTCGTTCAGTTTCTTGGTGTTGCGGCTGGCGAGCAGAACCCGGCGGCCCATCACTTCCTCTTCGCCGGTTCGCGGGTCTCGGGCAGCACACCCGGGTAAGGGAGCGCGAGCGCTTCCTTCTGCACCGCGAACAACTGCTCGCACCCCGCCAGGGCCGAATCGAGCAGCTTGTCCAGGGTCGAACGCGGGAAGGTCGCGCCCTCACCGGTGCCCTGGATCTCCACCAGCGTCCCGGTATCGGTGGCGACCACGTTCATATCGACCTCGGCGCGCGAATCCTCCTCGTAGGGCAGATCCAGCCGGACCCGGCCGTCCACCACGCCGACACTGACCGCCGCGATGGCGCACGAGATCGGCTGCGGATCGGCCAGGCCGCCGGCCGCTCCGAGATAGGTGACGGCGTCCGACAGCGCCACGTACGCGCCGGTGATGGCGGCGGTACGGGTACCGCCGTCGGCCTGCAGGACATCACAGTCGACGGCGATGGTGTTCTCGCCGATGGCGGCCAGGTCGATGCAGGCGCGCAACGACCGGCCGATCAGCCGGCTGATCTCCTGGGTGCGGCCGCCGACCTTGCCCTTGACCGATTCCCGGCCGCTGCGGGTGTGGGTCGCCGCCGGCAACATGGCGTACTCGGCGGTCAGCCAGCCCAGTCCGGAATCGCGCCGCCACGGCGGTACGCCCTCGGTGACGCTGGCCGTGCACATCACCCGCGTCTGGCCGAACTCGACCAGCACCGAACCGGCCGGGTGCGTGGTGAAGCCTCGGGTGATCCGTACCTCGCGGAGTTCGTCGTCCGCCCTGCCATCGGCTCGTCTCGACACGGGCTCAGCGTAGTGGGGGACCCGCGCCCGCAGATGCGCGGCCCTACAGGTCGAAGGTCTCCCCGGGAGCCACCGCGTGGACCGGCCCGGTGAACTCGGCCTTGGCCTCCGCGATGACGTCCTCCCGGGAGGTCCACGGCGGAATATGGGTGAGCAGCAGTTCCTTCACCCCGGCCTGCGCCGCGATCCGGCCCGCCTCGGTACCCGAGAGGTGGATGCCCTCGGGCCGATTGGCGGGATCGTGGGTCCAGGACGCCTCGGCCATCAGCACATCGGCACCCTCGGCCAGTTCCCCGACCGCCCCGCACACCGCGGTGTCGCCCGTGTAGACGAAGACGCGGCCGGTGTTCGTGACGATGCGCAGGCCGTAGGACTCCGGCGGGTGGAACATCCGGCGGGCGGTGACCGTATGGCCGGTGCCGAACTCCACCGTCTCGCCCTCGGACCAGGGGCGGAAGTCGATCACATCGGACCAGTCGTCGCATTCCCCGCCGACCTCCGCCGAGGCGTTGCCGATCCGCAGCGGTGCGTCCGACGGTCCGCGCACGATCGCCTTCCCCACGGGCGGGCTCGGGTGGTAGCGGCGCCACACCAGCAGTCCCGGCAGATCCAGGCAGTGGTCGGCGTGCAGGTGGGTGAGAAAGATGTCGACCTCGCCGGGGTCGGCGAAGCGTTGCAGCGCGCCGAGGATCCCCGGCCCGAAATCGATCACGACCGGTGTCATATCCGGCCCGGTCAGCAGATATCCCGATGCCGGGGAATCCGGGCCGGACACACTGCCCGAGCACCCGAGGACGGTGAGCCGCATACCTTCATGCTGCCACGATGTTTCCCGCTTCAAGACCGCATCCCCCGAAAATATCGGCCGTGCCGGCGGTCACCGGGGAGACAGGGGCGCCCCGGCGCGCGACTGACGGCGGTGTCGACGTTCATCACTGGAGAGTACCCACCCGGCCAGCACTCCACCCATTGCGCCGAAAAGGTGCCCCTGCCAGGAGATTTGGCCGTCGCTGGGGAGGACACCCCACAGCAGCGAGCCGTACAGGGCCAGTACCACCAGGCCGAGCACGATCTGCCCGGCCTGCCGCAGGAACCACCCGCGGCAGATCAGATAGGTGAGCCACCCGAACACCAGCGAGGACGCGCCGATGTGCACGGTGTTCTCGCCGCCGGTCAGCCAGGTGCCGATCCCCGCCACGATCCAGATGATCGCGGTGGCCGCCAGCCCGCGCCGGATACCGGTGGCCAGGGTCAGGAACCCCAGGACCAGCACCGGCAGAGTATTGCCGATGAGGTGATCCCAGCCCCCGTGCAGCAGCGGGGCGAACAGGATGCCGTCCAGCCCGTCGGCGTCACGCGGCTGGATCCCGGCGGTCTGATCGATGCTGTAGGTGATGATGGAGTCGACCAGCTCGATCGCGTACAGCAGCACCAGGAACGCCGAGGTCACGATTGCGGCCCGGGCCCAGTTGCGGCGGGTGGCGGCGAACCGGGCCGGCCGCGGTGCGCCCGGAGGCCCGCCGGCCTGCGGGCGCAGGGCCGCGATGCGGTCGGGGTCGAACGAAGCGCCCAGGGGTGCGGTCATGGGATCCTCCGTGATATTGGAGCGGCCTCTCGGCGAAGGGGGAACGGGGCGGGCCGTTCGGGAAGGGGGAGTGGAGCGGCTTCTCGGCGAAGGTGAGTGGGGGGTGGCTCTTGGCGAAGGTGAATTCGGATCGGCCCGTCCGCGAAGGGGCGGGCTGTAATTTTGGAGCGGCTCCGCCGCTCGAGGGTGGGGCGACCATTCGGAGTGGAAGGGGAGGGCGTCGGGCTCGTTCGCGGCGTGAATACCTGGGTTCCGCTGATCAGGTGAGTGCTCAATGGACACTACCTACGGTTGGTGTGAGCACGCCGCTCCCTCCGTCTGGTCGCTGCAGCGCCGGTCGGGCCCCGCCTACGGAAGCGAACCGGCCGGAGACGGGATAACCGGAAAAGCGGCCCCGAACCATACGACCAGGGTATCCCGGACGGAGGGTGGACAACCGGCGATGCTTCGCCGACCGGCGGGCGGCGCCGAGTTCAGTGAGATCCTGTAAGGGTTCGGCCCGCGCCTGCTGTCAGCGCTCGAAGCGAAGCGGCGCAGCCGCCAGTCTCGAGCGC
>NZ_JBSFRU010000193.1:0-12034 GCF_053589395.1 Nocardia sp. NPDC003345 | reverse complement strand
GGCGGTCGGTCGCTGCGCTCCCTCCCTCTGGTCGCTCCAGACCCGGGGCGGGCCCCACCCATGGATGCGGCATTCTGGGAAGATGCGAGGTCTGCCACCTCACGCACAGCATGAACACACCTGAGGCGGTTACGCGATCATGTCAGTGGTCGATGGTCGCAATCCATAGATGGTGTGCGCACAGGGCACCTGGTATGGGACCGTTACCCTGGGACGTGACGTCCCTCGAGATCAGGAGCCTGCCAGGTGTTCGAATCCCTATCAGACCGGTTGACCGGTGCCCTGAAGGATCTTCGCGGTAAGGGTCGCCTGTCGCCGGCGGATATCGACACCACCTGCCGTGAGATCCGCCTGGCGCTGCTGGAGGCCGATGTCGCGTTGCCGGTGGTGCGCGGTTTCATCGCCAATATCAAGGAGCGGGCCAAGGGGGCGGAGGTCTCGGCCGCGCTCAACCCGGCACAGCAGGTCGTCAAGATCGTCAACGAGGAACTCGTCGGGATCCTCGGTGGCGAGACCCGGCGGCTGACGCTGGCCAAGACCCCGCCGACGGTGATCATGCTCGCCGGCCTGCAGGGCGCCGGTAAGACCACGCTGGCCGGAAAGCTCGCGAAATGGCTGCGTGACCAGGGGCATCAGCCGCTGCTGGTGGCCTGCGACCTGCAGCGTCCCGGCGCGGTCACCCAGTTGCAGGTGGTCGGTGAGCGGGCCGGTGTCCCGGTGTTCGCGCCGCATCCGGGCACCTCGATCGGCGGTGGCGAGAACGCGCTCGGCATCACGGCGGCCGATCCGGTAGCGGTGGCCGAATCCGGTATCGCCGAGGCCAAGGCCAAGCAGTACGACGTGGTGATCGTCGATACCGCCGGCCGCCTCGGTATCGACGCCGAGCTGATGGCGCAGGCCGCCGGGATCCGCGACGCGGTGAAACCCGACGAGACGCTGTTCGTGCTCGATGCCATGATCGGCCAGGACGCGGTCTCCACCGCCGAGGCCTTCCGCGACGGTGTCGGCTTCACCGGTGTCGTGCTCACCAAACTCGACGGCGACGCCCGCGGTGGTGCGGCGCTGAGCGTGCGTAACGTCACCGGCGCGCCGATCATGTTCGCCTCCACCGGTGAGAAGCTCGAGGATTTCGATGTCTTCCATCCCGACCGGATGGCGAGCCGCATCCTCGGTATGGGCGATGTGCTCACCCTCATCGAGCAGGCCGAACAGGTCTACGACGCGCAGCAGGCCGAGGAGGCCGCGCGCAAGATCGGCAGCGGTGAGCTCACACTCGAGGATTTCCTCGATCAGATGCTGGCCATCCGCAAGATGGGGCCGATCGGGAACCTGCTCGGAATGCTGCCCGGCGCCGGGCAGATGAAGGATGTACTGGCCCAGGTCGACGATAAACAGCTCGACCGGGTGCAGGCCATCATCCGCGGTATGACCCCGGCCGAGCGGGACAACCCGAAGATCATCAACGCTTCCCGCCGGTTGCGCATCGCCAACGGCTCGGGTGTGCAGGTCTCCGATGTCAACCAGCTGGTCGACCGGTTCTTCGAGGCCCGCAAGATGATGGCCGCGATGGGCCGGCAGATGGGGATGCCCGGCGGCAACCGGCGCAGCAAGAACCGCAAGGGCGGTAAGAAGGGCAAGAAGGGCGGGCGCGGACCCACCCAGCCGAAGATGCGTGGCGGCTTCCCCGGTATGCCGGGCCTGCCCGCCGGTGGCGGCGGCGGTATGCCGGATCTGTCGGGTATGCCGCCCGGGCTCGATCAGCTGCCCCCGGGACTGGAGAACTTCGATATCTCGAAGTTCAAGTTCCCGGACAAGTAATTCGCCCGAGCCGGCCGCCGGCTCCCCTTCGAGAAGGGAGCCGGCACCGGACGGCCGCGATCAGCGGGTGCGGCGGCGTGTCAGCGCTACGACTGCCGCCACGATCGCGACGAGGACGATCGCGGCGATCCCCGCCAGGATCCAGACGACCGGTGATACGCCGTCGTTGCCGGACCGCTCTTCCGGCTCCGCTGCGGCGAGAGGTGCGGCATCCCCGCCGAAGGTTTCCCGGCTCGCGGTGTCGCCCGTATAGCTCGGCCCGGGTTCCGGCGCACCGGCGATGGAGACCTCCAGTTCGATGGGTACCGGCGCGGGCTTCTCCGTCGGGCTCAGTTTGACCGCGATGTAGTACCAGCCCGCCACCGCCTGCGCGGCTACGTCGGAATCGGCGGCTTCCCTGTTCAGGTACCGGATCGGCGCGGTCGCCACCGCCGAATCGCGGGACGGCAGGATCTGTTCGCTACCGGTGTAGGCCATGGTGTCGAAGTCGATCCGCTTGCGGTACGGACTGAAAAGCGTGGTGGTGATGTTGGACGTGTATTCGCTGCCGCGCTCCGGCGTCTCGCCGAACCGGACCCGGTACGCCAGGCCCTGACCCCAGTCGAGCCGCACACGGTAGAAGACGAATTCGCCGCGCTGCAGGGTGTCGGTATAGCGCCCGGCGCCCGGTAGCTCGGCGGCGACGTTGAAGGAGCCGCCGCCGACCGCTGGTACGGCCGCGCCGTCCGGCGCGGTGAATTCCACCGGGGGCGCCGGCGCGGGTCCCGGATCGGTGACCGCCGGCTCCACTCCGACCGACAGCTCGACCGGAAGCCGGGCCGGTGCGTTGTCCGAGGCCAAGGCCCAGTCCAGCGCGAAGTAATACCGTCCACCACTCCGGCATCCCTCGGACGCGCCGCCCGCTTCGGTTCGCGTGGCACCTTCCCAGATAGTGCCCACTGTCAACGCGACTCCGTCGCCGCTGCTGGTCGACAGTTCCTTCTCCTCGCGATGACAATCCTGTCCGTCGGCGCCGTATACGCGGAGATCGAGCCGGTCGTTTGAGTTCAGCGAGTTGTCGGCGTGCGGGAACGAGATGGTGCCGGTGAAGTAGGCGGTGGCACCCTCGGGGATATCGACGGCGTAGTACCGCGGCGCCCGCTTCTCCAGGACATCCAGATACTGCCCGGGTGCGGCGATCGGAGCGTCCCGGTAGGAGGGCATACCCGTGATCGGGATGCCGGTCGCGGCATAGGTACGCAGGGCGACGGAACTGACGCGGGGCAGCACCTGTTCGAGGGTTCTGCCGTCCGCGGCGTCGGTATAGGTGCCGCCGGTGGTTTGCGCGATACAGGTCAGCTGGGCGCGCGACGGGTCGTCGACCCCGAACCCGATCGCGTGCACCACGATCTCGGCGCCCTGGGCGCTCAGCTCGCGGGCGACGTCGCACGGGTCGGGCGGCGCGCAGGTGTCGAGCCCGTCGGAGACCAGCACGATCGAGCGCGGGCCTTCCCGCGGAAGCGCGGCGGCCGCGGTGCGCAGCGAGGTACCGATCGGGGTGTAGCCGCTGGGCGTGATCGAGTCCGCGGCGGCGGTCAGTCCGGGTTTGTCGATCGGGTCGGCGGGATGCAGGACCTTCACGTCCTGGCAGCCGGCGGCCTTCTCCGCCTCGGAGTTGCCGGTGGCGGTGCCGTAGGCGGTGAGGCCGACTCTCGAGGTGTCCGGTGCGGCGGCGACGAAGCTCCGGACGGCGTTCTTGGCGGCGTCCATCTTGGTGCCGCCGGTGGGGTCGGGTGCGAGCATCGACCCCGACGCATCCACGACCAGCATGGTCGGTGCGTACTCGATGCCCTGCTGCGGAGCCGGCTGTGCCACCGCGGGCGCGGCGGCCGGCGTGAGGCCGATCACCGCCACCGCGACGGCCGTCAGGGCCCGGATCGAAAAAGACACGCGGTGGGTCCCCCTTTGTCGCATTGTTTCCACTCGAATCGGATATGGCAGGTCGGGTATGTCACTGCCGAGGCGGGACTCGCTCAGCGTCGCCCACGCCGGCGGACGAGCAGGACGAGCGAGGTCACGACGACCAGGACGGCGACGAGTGCGCCGGCGGCTCCCCACACCAGTGGCGAGATCCCGCTGTCCGGCCCATCGGCGTCCGGGGCGGCCTCGCTCGCGGCGACCGGCTTCGCGTTCTCGCCGAAGGTCCCAGTGCTGTCGGTGTCGTCCCGATAGCGCGGTCCGGGTTCCGGCTCCCCGGTGACCGCGACCTCCAGCTGGACCGGAACCGGTGGCGCGACTCCCTCGTTGTTCGGGCCGACCTTGACGGCGATGTAGTAGTAACCGGCTACCGCCTGCTCCGCGATGCGGCTGTCGTCGGCTTCCCTGTTCAGATACCGGATAGGTGCGGTCGCCAGCGCCGGGTCGTTCGACGGGAGGACGGTCTCGGTCCCGGAGTAGGAGGTGAAATCGTCGTCCAGTTCCTTGCGGCTCGGCGCGTACAGGGTGGTCGTGATGTTGGACAGGGTGGCCAGGCCCTGTCCCGGCGTCGCCCCGAAGCGCACCCGATAGGCCAGGCCCTGACCCCAATCGAGTTTCACCCGGTAGAAGACGAATTCGCCGCGCTGCAGGGTATCGCTGTAGCGGCCGGATCCCGGTAGCGTCGCGGCGATGTTGAACGAACCCCCGCCCACCACGGGTGTCGCCACACCGGTGGGTTCGGTGAAGGTCACCGGGGTCGGTTCGGCCGCGGGGCCGGGTTCGGCCACAGCCGGTTCGATACCGACCGCCAGTTCGGCCGGAAGCCGGTTCGGGGCGCCGTCGGCGATATGCGCCCACTCCAGGGTGAAGTAGTAGCGTCCGCCGCCCACGCATGCGTCGTGGGTGGCGACACCGTTCGTGGCACCGGCCGCGCCCTCGAATCGTGAGGCCACGGTGAGCGCCACGCCGTCGGTCGAGCGGGTCGCGAGTTCGTTCTCGTAGACGTAGCAGTCCTGACCGTCGCGGCCGTATACGCGCAGATCGAGACGGTTGTTCGCGGTGGCGGCATCGTCACCGCCGCGCGGGAACGAGACGGTGCCACTGAAGTAGGCCGTGGCGCCGTCGGGGATATCCACGGCGTAGTAGCGCGCTTTCTTCTGGTCGAGGACGTCGAGGTACTGGCCCGGCTCCGCGATCGGGGCATCCCGGTAGCCCGAGGTCCCGGCGATCGGGGTACCGATCGCGGCGTAGGTGCGCAACGCGGTGGCGGTCACCCGGGGCAGCACGCGTTCGAGCGTCTTACCGTCGGCCGCATCGGTGTAGGTGCCGCCGGTGGTCTGGGCGATGCAGGTCAGCTGGGCCCGGGAGGCGTCGTCGACGCCGAAGCCGATGGCGTGTACGACGATTTCGGCGCCTTGGGCGCTCAGCTCGCGGGCGACGTCGCACGGGTCCGGCGGCGCGCAGGTGTCGAGCCCGTCGGATACCAGCACGATCGAGCGCGGGCCTTCCTGCGGAAGCGCGGCGGCCGCGGTGCGCAGTGAGGTGCCGATCGGGGTGTAGCCGCTCGGGGTGATGGAGTCGGCGGCGGCGGTGAGCGCGGGTTTGTCGATGGTGTCGACGGAGTGCAGGATTCTCACATCCTGGCAGCCGGCGGCCTTCTCCGCGTCGGAGTTGCCGGTGGCGGTGCCGTAGGCGGTGAGCCCTACCTCCGAGGCGTCCGGTGCCGCGGCGACGAAACTCCGGACGGCGTTCTTGGCCGCGTCCATCTTGGTGCCGCCGGTGGGGTCGGGGGCGAGCATCGATCCCGACGCGTCCAGCACCAGCATCGTCGGGGCGTACCGAGTGGTCTGCGATTCGGGAGACTGCTGGGCCAGCGCCGGGACGGACACCGGGACCAGGCCGATAACCCCCGCCGCGACCGTGGCCAGGGCCCGTTGGAAAAATGACACGTCCTCGGTACTCCCGTTCAACTCCGTCGCATCGTGTTCAACGCGACCTGTCGGACGCTACGCAGGCCGCGCAGCCGGTGCCAACCGCAGCGGTTCCCGTCGGCGGGACGCGGCACCGTTGTCTCCGGGATCGCTGCCGCCCGGAAGGCCGCGCCCGCGGGAGGTGATTTCCGAGGTGACCGGACCGTCTGGCAGAATGGTCGACCGTCCTTCCGGACAGTGCAGCCCGTCTCCGGTCACGTACCGCGCGGCGGTCACACACTTCATTCGCAAAACCGGGCTCGCGAGACCGCGTGAGTCGCTGAATTGCGCCGTGACCACTATGAAAGGCAGATCAGCAGCATGGCTGTTCGCATCAAGCTCACCCGTATGGGCAAGATCCGCAACCCGCAGTACCGCGTCGTCGTCGCGGACGCCCGCACCCGTCGTGACGGCCGGGCCATCGAGTCCATCGGCAAGTACCACCCCAAGGAAGAGCCCTCGCTGATCGAGATCGACTCGGAGCGGGCGCAGTACTGGCTGGGCGTGGGCGCGCAGCCGACCGAGCCGGTACAGCGGCTGCTGGAGATCACCGGTGACTGGCAGAAGTTCAAGGGCCTGCCGGGCGCCGAGGGTACCCTCAAGGTCGCCGAGCCCAAGCCGTCCAAGCTGGACCTCTTCAACGCCGCGCTGGCCGCCGCCGACAACGAGCCGGTCGCCGAGGCCGTGACCCCGAAGAAGAAGGCCAAGAAGGACAAGGAAGAGGACGCCGCCGAGGCGACCGAATCCGCCGAGGCCGCCGAGTAATGAGCGTCGTCGTCGCCGATGCCGTGGAACACCTGGTTCGCGGTATCGTCGCCAATCCGGACGATGTCCGCGTCGAGCTGATCACCGGCCGCCGCGGACGTACCGTCGAGGTGCATGTCCACCCCGACGATCTCGGTAAGGTCATCGGCCGCGGCGGTCGTACCGCGACCGCGCTGCGTACCCTCGTCGCCGGGATCGGCGGCCGGGGTATCCGGGTCGACGTGGTCGATACCGATCAGTAGATGGAACTCGTGGTGGGCCGGGTCGCCAAATCGCACGGCGTGCGCGGCGAACTGGTGGTCGAGGTCCGCACCGACGAACCCGAGGCGCGTTTCGCGCCCGGCGTGACGCTGCGGGCCCGCGCACCGCGGAGCAAGGAAGTCCGCGACTTCACCGTGGAGTCGGCCCGGGAACACTCGGGCCGGCTCCTGGTGTGTCTGGCCGGTGTCACCGACCGCACCGCCGCGGACGCGCTGCGCGGCGCCCTGTTCCTGGTCGACAGCGAAGAGCTGGATCCCTCGCAGGATCCGGACGAGTTCTACGATCACGAGCTCGAGGGCCTGAACGTGACCCTCACCGACGGCACCGCGGTCGGCACCGTCACCGAGGTCCTGCATTCGGCCGCCGGGGAGTTGCTTTCGGTCCGGGCCGCCGCGGACGGCCGCGAGATCCTGATCCCGTTCGTCACCGCCATCGTCCCGACGGTGTCGACGGCCGAACGGCTGATCGTCATCGATCCACCCGAAGGACTACTGGACCCGGAATGAGGCGGTCGGCGTCATGAGAATCGACGTGGTCACCATCTTCCCGGAGTACCTGGAACCGCTGCGTACCGCGCTGCTGGGCAAGGCCATCGAGAAGGGTGTGCTCTCGGCCGACGTGCACGATCTACGTCGCTGGACCCACGATGTGCACAAATCCGTCGACGACTCCCCGTACGGCGGCGGTCCCGGCATGGTGATGAAACCGACCGTCTGGGGCGACGCGCTCGACGAGGTGTGCCCGGACGACGCGCTGCTCGTGGTCCCCACACCCGCCGGGGTGCCCTTCACTCAGGACACCGCCCGGCGGTGGGCCGGGGAGCGGCATCTGGTGTTCGCCTGCGGGCGCTACGAGGGGATCGACCAGCGGGTATTCGTGGACGCGGCCCGGCGGGTGCGGGTCGAGGAGGTCAGCATCGGCGACTACGTCCTCATCGGCGGTGAGGCCGCGGTGCTGGTGATGACCGAGGCGGTGGTCCGGTTGATACCCGGTGTCCTCGGCAACCAGCGCTCCCACGAACAGGATTCCTTCTCCGACGGCCTGCTGGAGGGGCCCAGCTACACCCGTCCGGTGAGCTGGCGTGGGCTGGATGTCCCCCCGATTCTGCTCTCCGGCGATCACGCCAAGGTCGATGCCTGGCGTCGCGAACAATCCCTGGCCCGCACCCGCGAACGCCGGCCGGATCTGGTCCCCGACGACGACTGACGACCGCGGCGCGTGTCAGGGGATGAGGCCCAGGCGCCGGGCGGTGACCACGGCCTCGTGCCGGGACCGGACACCCAGTTTGTGCATGGCACTGCGCAGATAACTCTTCACGGTTTCGGCGCCGACCGAAAGACGTTGCGCGGCCTGCTGATTGGAACAGCCCAGCGCGATCTGCAACAGGACGTCGATCTCCCGGCGGGAGAGCCGGGGTGCACCGGGTGCCGGGTCGCCGGCCAGCGCGCGGGTCAATCGTTCGCCCATCGCGCGCAGCTCTTCACGCAGAGCGCCGGCCGGTGAGGTCTCCGCGAGCACGCGCAGATCGGCCTGTACGGCCCGTAACTCCGCGGTCGCCGCGCCGTCGGCAGCGGGACGCGGTACGGCGGCCTCCATCAGGCGTAGCCGCCGATCGACCTCGTCGCGGACCGTGATCTCGGTAGCCAGGCGCCGGCCCGCGAGCAGGAGCGCGTCGGCCGCGAGATCACCGATCGGGCCGACCCCGCGACTGGCCGCGTACAGCACCGCCCGGGCGCGACCGGCCACCACCACCGGTACCGCCACCACCGAGCGGATCCCTTCGCCGAGCACCGGGCCGTCGTAGTGATGGGTGATCGACATTGCGCTGCGGTAATCGGCGACCGAGGCCGGGCGCCGGCTGTCGAGCACCTGACCGCCCAGACCGGACGCTCGGGTCACCGACAGCCCGCGCAATCCGGGGGTGCGCACGCCCGAGAACTCGGTGAGCCGCAGGGTGTCGGCCCGTACCTCGCCCCCGAACAGCACGGGCACGCCGATGGTCCCGGCCAGGCGCCGGATCTCGGCGCGCAGGGCATCACCGTCCCGGGGACGGAGCAGGGGGGTCGTGCTCAAACGATGTCACCCCTTTTCGGGGGTAGTGCCGGATCGAGTGTGACCTACATCCTATGGCAACACCGGATGCCGACGATCGAGGAGATATGAGATGGGCGCCCACCCGAACACGCGAGTGCGCGAACTGCTGGACTCCTACGACCACGCCGATGCCTGCGCCGCGTATCTGCTCTGCGATCGGCACCCGGCCGACGCCGTCGCCTTCACCGTGGTCGACGAGGATCTGTCCGCCGTCGATCTCACCTACGGTGAACTGCGGGAACGTTCACAACGCTGTGCCGCCGCACTAGCCGGTCTGGGAGTGGGCCCCGGCGACCGGGTGGCCACGCTGATGGCCAAATCCGCGGATCTGGTGGTGGTACTGCTGGGTTTGTGGCGCTGCGGCGCGGTCCATGTACCGCTGTTCACCGCGTTCGCCCCGCCCGCGATCGCCTTCCGGCTCCGGGCGAGCGCTGCCGCGGTCGTGGTCACCGACCCGGATCAGGCCGCGAAACTGGCTCCCGGTGACGATATCCCCGCCGATCCGCCGTGGCAGACCATCGTCGCAGGTGACGCGGCCCTGCCGGGGGCTCTGCGACTGGACGATCTGCTCGCCGCCGCGGGCGCCGCCGCCCCACCGGCCATCGTCGGCGGGGACGGGCTGCTGGTCCAGCTGTTCACCAGTGGAACCACCGGAACCCCGAAGGGGGTGCCGATTCCGGTGCGCGCGCTGGCGGCGTTCCACGCCTATCAGGAGTTCGCCCTCGACGTGCGGCCCGGCGACGTGTTCTGGAACGCCGCCGACCCGGGCTGGGCCTACGGCCTCTACTACGCGATCCTGGGTCCGCTGGCCTCCGGAGTCCGCAGTCTGCTGCTGCACGCGGGCTTCGCACCCGACCTCACCTGGCGGGTACTGGAGCGTTTCGGGGTCACCAATTTCGCCGCCGCCCCGACCGTGTACCGGTCGTTGCGCGCCGCCGGGTCCGCGGGCGCTCCGATCCGGCTGCGCCGGGCCTCGTCGGCGGGTGAACCGCTGACACCGGAGGTGGTGGCATGGTCGGCCGACGCGCTCGGGGTCGCGGTCCGTGACCACTACGGCCAGACCGAGCACGGCATGGTGATCTGCAATGCCTGGCACGACGATCTCGACGTCGTGGCGCCCGGCGGTTCGATGGGCCGGGCGCTGCCCGGGTGGGAATGCGCGGTACTCGCCGACGATTCCGATACCGAGGCGCCACCCGGACAACTCGGCCGCCTCGCCATCGACACCGAACGCAGCGCGCTGCTCTGGTTCCTCGGCTACCTGGATGATCCCGAGCGCAGCGCCGCCCGCTACACCGCGGACGGACGCTGGTATCTCACCGGTGATGCCGGATACCGGGACCCCGAAGGCTTCTTCCACTTCTCGGCCCGCGACGACGATGTGGTCATCATGGCCGGCTACCGGATCGGGCCGTTCGAGGTCGAGAGTGTGCTGGTGCTGCACGACGCGGTCGCCGAGGCCGCGGTGGTCGGCCTGCCCGACGAACTCCGCGGTGAGGTGCTGGAAGCGTTCGTGGTGCTGCGCGCGGGAACCGAGGGCACCGGTGCGCTCGAATCGGAACTGCAGACGCTGGTGAAGAATAAGTTCGCCGCGCACGCCTATCCGCGGCGCGTCCATTTCGTATCCGCACTGCCCAAGACCCCCAGCGGCAAGGTACAGCGATACCTGCTGCGGCAGCAGGGCCGGGCCGCGGCGGTATGAGCGACCGGGCCGGTGATCGTCGCGGCGATCACGGGCCCGGACCGGCTGTCACCCGGCGGCGGTAGGGTGCGGGTCGTGACGACAGCGCCAGAGACCTCGGGTCCCGACACAACCCACACCGACTCGACACCGGCTACCGGTACCGCCCCGGCGGTGTCCGCCACCGTGAGTCGCCGGATCGCCGACGAATTGGCGGTACGGGAGAACCAGGTCCGGGCCGCGGTCGAACTACTCGACGCCGGGTCGACGGTGCCGTTCATCGCGCGTTACCGCAAGGAGGTCACCGGCGGTCTGGACGACGCCCAGCTGCGCACCCTCGAAGAGCGTATGCACTATCTGCGCGAACTCGACGAGCGTCGCGCCACCATCATCGAATCCATCCGCGGTCAGGGCAAACTCGACGACGCGCTGCACAACCAGCTGCTGCTCGCCGAAACCAAGGCCCGGCTCGAGGACATCTACCTGCCCTATAAACCCAAGCGCCGCACCAAGGCCCAGATCGCCCGGGAGGCCGGTCACGAACCCGTCGCCGACGCGCTGCTCGGCGATCCGGGCACCGATCCGGCCGGCTACACCGCCGAACAGCTCGACGGCGCCCGCGCCATCCTGGTCGAGAAGTTCGCCGAGGACGCCGATCTGGTGGGTGAACTGCGTGAACTCATGTGGAGCCGGGGCCGGGTCACCGCCGGGGTGCGCGCGGGCAAGGAAGAGGCCGGCGCGAAGTTCGCCGACTACTTCGATTTCGCCGAGGAGTTCTCGAGCCTGCCCTCACACCGCATCCTCGCCCTGCTGCGCGGTGAGAAGGAAGAGGTCCTGAGCCTGCAACTGGATCCCGAACCCGCCGATTCCGAACTGGCGCCGGGCGAACGCAGTGTCTACGAGGCGCGGATTGCCCAGCGTTTCGCGATCGCCGATCAGGGCCGCGCGGCCGATAGCTGGCTGCTCGACACCGTGCGCTGGGCCTGGCGCACCAAATTGCAGGTCAGCCTGGGGATCGATACCCGGATGCGGTTGCGGCAGGCCGCCGAACGCGATGCCGTCGACGTATTCGCCGCCAATCTGCGGGATCTGCTGCTGGCCGCGCCCGCCGGCACCCGCGCCACCATGGGCCTGGACCCGGGCTACCGCACCGGTGTGAAGGTCGCGGTGGTCGACGGTACCGGCAAGGTGGTGGCGACCGAGGTCATCTATCCACACAAACCACAGAATCAGACCGAGAAATCCGTGACGGTACTCGCCGCCCTGGTGGAGCGGTTCGGCGTGGAACTCGTCGCGATCGGCAACGGCACCGCGTCCCGGGAGACCGATGCGCTCGCCGCGCAGTTGATCGAACGAATCCCGGAGAACAAACCCACCAAGATCGTGGTATCGGAGGCGGGGGCCTCGGTGTATTCCGCCTCGGCCTACGCCTCCCAGGAACTGCCCGATCTGGATGTCTCGCTGCGCGATGGAGACCGCACCGCGCAGC
>NZ_JBSFRU010000192.1:0-12051 GCF_053589395.1 Nocardia sp. NPDC003345 | reverse complement strand
CGCTATCAATTGCGACTTCCGGAGGATGCCCCGGTGGCCGAGCGGCTCTGCGTGGTGTGCGGACGGCCGTTCACCCCCTTCACCAGCGAAGTCCGGACCTGCGGCCGGTCGTGCGGTGGCCGGGCGCGGTTCGTGTCGGCGCCGGTCGCGGCACCGACCTGTCCACACTGCGGGGAGAGGTCCATCGGCCTGCGGCTGTGCCAGGCGTGCCGCAATGCCGTCGGCAGTGTACAAGCGCGGCTGCGAACGATCGGTGTCCTCGGCGCCAAACATATTCCGCCGGAGTACCTTCGGGCTTCGGAACGGCAGCGTCGCGACCTGCTCGCGGGTCTGCTCGATACCGACGGCACCGTCACCCATGGTGGCTCCGTGCAGTTCTCGGTCACCGATGAGCGACTGTTCGCAGATGTCCGGGAGCTCGTGGTGAGCCTCGGGTATCGCTGCGGTGTCTCGACGAAGCGGGTAGTCGGCCAGAGCGAACAGCGCTCGACCGCCTACACGCTCAACTTCGGCACCGACCATCAGGTGTTCGGTCTGCATCGGAAGGTTCTGCTACACAAGCAGCGCCGCGCGGACCGGAAATCGCCACGTACCGGTTCCCGGTTCATCGTCGATGTGCGCAGGATCGAGTCGGTCCCGGTGCGCTGCGTCGAGGTCGCCAACGACGCGCATATGTACCTGGCGGGCCGGTCGATGGTCCCCACGCACAACTCCACGCTGGGTATGGATTTCATGCGCAGTTGCTCGATTCGCAACGGGCTGGCCAGCGTGATCTTCTCGCTGGAGATGAGCCGTACCGAGATCGTCATGCGCCTGCTGTCGGCCGAGGCGAAGATCAAACTCGGGGATATGCGGTCGGGGCGGATGAGCGACGACGACTGGACCAAACTCGCGCGCCGGATGAGTGAGATCAGCGAAGCGCCGCTGTTCGTGGACGATTCCCCGAACCTCACCATGATGGAGATCCGGGCCAAGGCGCGCAGGCTGAAACAGCGCCACGACCTCAAATTGGTTGTGGTGGACTACCTCCAGCTGATGACCTCCGGTAAGAAGGTCGAATCACGGCAGCAGGAGGTCTCGGAGTTCTCGCGGCATCTGAAGCTGCTGGCGAAGGAGCTGGAAGTTCCGGTGGTCGCGATCAGTCAGCTCAACCGTGGTCCGGAACAGCGCACCGATAAACGTCCGCAGGTCTCTGACCTGCGTGAATCCGGGTCTTTGGAACAGGATGCGGATATGGTGATTCTGCTGCACCGTCCCGATGCCTTCGAACGTGACGATCCGCGCGGCGGTGAGGCGGACCTGATCCTCGGCAAGCACCGTAACGGTCCGACGGCGACGATCACCGTCGCCCACCAGCTGCACCTCTCGCGGTTCGTCGATATGGCTCGCGGCTGATTCGGGTCCTCATCGGCGTGGCACTGCCCCGTGTTTCCGAGGTGCGAGTGGTCACTGAGGTCTGATGCCGAAGTGAGGCTCATTTCGTTGCGCGTGGCGCAGGGGCTCGGCGTGACCCACGCGCTACTCTGCGATCCGGTAAAGCTGGGCCAATCCATGCACGTGGCATGAAGGGCAAATGACATGGCTGAGACTCCCGCCTCGAAAACCGAACCGGGCCATCACGCTGTTGTCCCGGTTGAGCAACTCTCCCGAAGTGCGTATTCGCGGATTCACGCGATGGCTCAGGAGGAAGAGTATGCCGCGCGGCTCATGCTGGAATCGAATACGTATGCCGATTTCTTCACCGAGAGTCCGAAGATCTCCTTCAACGAGTACATCGGACCGCACGAGGACCCGAGCACCATGGTGTACATGTCTCGGATGGCGGTAGTTGATCGTGAACTCGGCGTGGACTCCGACTTGCCTGTGGCGCGGAAGAAGAACAATTACTGCGATATCGTCGTTTCATTCCCGGGCAACGGGCCGACATTCCACGAGAAGTGCAGGCCGAACCCGAAGCCGAAGTCGGGCGGCGACGAGGACGAGGAGGAAGAGCTGACCGGATCGCCGCAGGAGCGCATACAGATGCTCAGGCGTTCGCGCGTGTACGAGGCATTCCTTCGTCTGCAATCCGGTGGCGATTCACCGGCTTAGGGAGGTGGGTCGGTATGCAGTGCTCGACGACCTCCCCGCTGTATGCGGAATTCGTTGTAAAGGTCTCAAAATTCTGTAACCTTCGCTGCAATTACTGCTACGAGTACCCTTGGCTTGCAGATAAGTCTTCGATGTCGTTGCCGGATATCGAAGCGATGCTGAGAAATATCGGTCGGTATTTCGCCTCGCAGCCACGTCGTCTCGACTTCGTATGGCACGGTGGCGAACCGCTTCTCCTCGGGCTCGAATACTACAAGCGGATCATCGATATACAACATGCTGTTCTCGATCCGTTGGGCCTCCCGTTCAATAACTCCATTCAGAGCAATCTGACGACAGTACGTCCGGCTGATATGCCGGAGCTGTCCGAAATGTTCGGTGAGATAGGCGTCTCCGTCGACCTGTTCGGCGGTAATCGTATCAACAGCCGGGGAGTCGACAGCCAGCCGAAGGTGCTACGGCTGATGCAGGAACTGCTGGACGTCGGTCTACCGTTCGGGTGCATCACCGTGCTGTCTCAGGACACCGCACCTCATGTGCAAAGAATTTACGAATTCTTTGAGGATATCGGAGTCAGCTTTCGGCTTCTTCCGATCTACAGAACCGGATTCGCGGGACAGCAGGAAAAATTCGAGTTGACGTCCGAGCAGATAGTCGCGGCATTGAAAACTGTGACCGATCGCTGGTTCGAATCGGAGTCGCCGATCAAGGTCGAGCCGATCGAGTCATATATCTCGAACGTGCTGGCGCGGGTCCAGCGTTCTCCTTTGCGGCATTACGACAAAGAGAGCAGTGAGGCAGTATTCATTATCGATACCGATGGATCGGTATACTCCAATGGGGACGCCTACGATGCGTCTCTCTGCCACGGAAATATCTTCCGGGATCCGTTCGAATTACTGAGATGTTCTCCCGGATTCGAACGGGCCTTGATACAGTCGCGACTCAGAGTGGGTCAAGCCTGTGCGAACTGCGAATTCTTCGGTGCTTGCTCGGGGTATTTCGTTGCCGAGGCAACGCCGGAGCAGCGGTGGCGGGATTCGAACGGCCGCGTCCGATGTGGTGTTGCTGCTCCTATGCACGCATACATAGAAGATCGACTGAGGGGGTCGGGTTTGCTGACGTCGACGAATACGCTGGATCGGGAAATTCTGCGTGCGCGAGCCGGCGGCGCCGTCGTGTGACCGGCCTACCCGGCATCATTCATCCGCTGGACCGGAAATACATCGAACGCGGTCACCACCGAAGGAGGAAGCGAATGGTTTCGAAAGATCAGCCGGAGACGATCTTCACAGTTCGGATCGATGGCTTGGTGCTCGACGAAGAAACCGCCGAGAGACTGGAGGGTTCGATACGCCGAGTGGTACTCGGCGAGTTCGCCGACCTCGATATGGCTGATTCTCTCCGGATCGGGAAGCCGCCTGTCGTCGGAAGTGGTGGGACGACGAGAGGTATCGTGATCAAACCTTCCGAAATGTGATCGAATCATGGTGCCGGAAAGCTTGTCGTGCCCGAGCGGCAGATGCCGAGAAGGCGCTGTCCTTCTCGGAGTGCTCGGTCCCGACGGGCGCGTGAAACATGTGACTCCGGTAATTCCGGTATCGGATCTTTTCGTCGAGCGAGCCGAAGCTCGCGGGGATACCGGGATTCGTTTCCGTTTCGCTGAACCCTGTGTTGAATCATTGTGCGCGAACTGGGCGTCTCACCGCTGCGGGCTGATCGACAGACTGGTCGAAGAACGGCATGCCGATACAGTGATCGAACCGTATCGGCTTCCTATCTGTGGAATCAGGAGTACCTGCCGCTGGTATGCGCAATGGAATGATCGCGCATGTGCGATATGCCCGGCGGTGACGCGTGAATCCCCGGAGGTCGAATGAAGTATTCGATCCGGAGGATGTGGCATGATCGTAATCATGGAATACGAGTCCACAATCGTCGACGTCGATGAAACTCCCCACTCCGCTGCGGCGAGTCGGGATGGGTCACGTATCTATATTTCTCATTTCTTGCCCGGTACGGTCAGTGTGATCGATACACGCAGCAACAGCGTCGAAAGAACGATCGCTGTCACTCCCGGGCTGTACGGAATCGCCGCGCATCCCGACAACGAACACATCTATGTAGCCGAGAATGATTCGGGCTTTGTGAAACGGATCCATCTCGGTGGTGATTCGGACATCCATGCCGGCATAGGTGCCACACCGTACGGGATCGCCATCGATCCCGCGGGGACTTCGATCTTCGTGACCGCGCCCTTGAATGGCACGATCGAGGTGTTGGATCCCCTGGTCAGGAACGATTCCCGGATCAACTACAGCGGCTTTCCGGTCCAAGTGGCCGTCGGCTCCGACGGAAATCTGCTGTACTTGACAGAATACTTCGGAAGCAGTGTCGTCGTACTGGATATTTCTCGTCTGGAGTCGGGAGATTTCCATTTCACGCCGGAGGTGGTGAGCCGGATCCCGGTGGATGCCAATCCGTACGGTATTTCTCTCGGTCAGGACGGCGACCGGGCCTTCGTTGCTCATTTCGGCTCCGAGGATATCGTTTCTATCATCGACCTGCGCAGCCAAGAAGTGGTCGATCGGGTCAGGACGGGGCACGGCATGATCCGCGGCGTGACGACGGGCGCGGGTGGATCCCGAATCTATGTGACGAATTACTTCTCGAAATCCGTCTCCGCGATCGACCTGTAGGGCTCCGTCGAACCCGGATAGCGGCGAGGACTCCGGAAGCCGCTCGGAGAAGGGGCATGGCCCGGGCTTTCATCACCGTGCCGCGGGAGGCTCGGTCACTTCGCCGGGATCGCGTTCTGTAGCCCGCCCACCTCGGTGATCTGCCAGCCGGAGTTGCGGTCGATGGTCAGCGAGTAGGTGACGGTGGTGGCCGCGCCGTCGGGGTTCTGCACGCTGGTGGAGTGGACGGTCAGGTAGGCGTTGACCTTGAAGATTCCCCCGGATTCGGAGGTCACGTCCGCCGAGAGCGGGGTGGCCGTCGAGGTCCATTGCAGGGGGAGCAGGATCTGTTCCAGTTGCGGCGCGGTGGCGTCGAACTTGGCCGCGAGCGGTGGCGCGGTACCGGCCTTCAGACGGGTGAGCCAGCCTTTGACGTCGCGATAGTCGATATCGGATGCGCCGAGCGCGTAGTCGGAGGCGATCTTCTCGGCGTGCTGCTGGTCGGCCGCTCGGGTTTCGGAGTCGGAGATGGTGGTGCGGGCCGAGGCGTAGAGGATCGCCAGGGTCACGGTCGCCACCAGCAGGGCTGTCAGCGCGAGGGCCATCAGCGCGGTGGAGAGGCGTATCGATACCGTGCGCGGCCGGGCTGCCGCCGGGGTGGGCCGATCGGTGCCGGCCTCGGGGTTCTTCTGTTCCGTTGCGGTGCTCATGTGTCCGTCCTTTCCGGAAACGGGAGCCGGGTGCTATTTCGCGCCGATGCGGAAGCGCAGGGTGCCGTCGGTGCCGACGCTGTCGAGTGCCTGGTCGAGCAGGGCGCCGATATCGAGGGTGGGAGCGCGCTGCACGGCCTCGGTGACGACGGGTTGCAGCATCGGGCCCAGCGGGGCCAGGCCGGGACCGATCTTGCGCAGCAGCGCCTCCACCTCCACGAGGAAAGGCAGCACGCCGTCGCCGGTGAAGTAGTCCGCGGGCGGGCGGGCCTCGACGAGCTTGGAGCCGTTCTCCACGATGGCGCTCAAGGTGACGCCGAACTCGCCGAA
Organism: Nocardia sp. NPDC003345; assembly: GCF_053589395.1. NCBI lineage: Bacteria > Bacillati > Actinomycetota > Actinomycetes > Mycobacteriales > Nocardiaceae > Nocardia > Nocardia sp. NPDC003345. The sequence goes on along the minus strand of NZ_JBSFRU010000192.1, from coordinate 6,242 downwards.
CAGCGGCCCCGCCTGGGCCAGCGAGGGACCCATCCAGTCGATATCACCGCCGAGCGCTTGCAGATCGTCGAACAACTGCCGTAGCGACGCCGATCTGCTGAGCAGGGTGGCGGCCAGCAGGGAGGTGGAGCGCTGCAGGCTCTGCATGGCGACATCGGTGCCGTCGAGCGCGCGGTCGAAGGTGCCGACCAGCCCGGCCATCACCTCCGGATGGATCTGGTCGAGCAGTTCGACCAGCCGGGTGGACAGCGCGGTGATCGAGGCCGGCAGCCGGACGCGGGTCGCCGGGATGTCCTGTCCGTCTTCGAGGTAGGGCCCGGTATCGCTGTCCGGGGCGAATCCGACATAGGGTTCGCCGAGCGCGGACAGTTGTTCGATGTGGATATCGCCGGCGGCCGGGATCCGGTAGCGGTCGTCGATCGCGAGCCGCACGAACACACCGGCGGCTTCCTTGCGTACGGATTCGGTGCGCCCGACCTGGATTCCGTGCAGGAGCACCGGTGCTCCGGGGCCGAGACCGCCGGAGCTGTCCAGGTGCAGGCCGACGGTGATGTGGTCGCGGCGCGGGTCCAGATCGAGGACACCGATCCCCATATAGGCGACGCCGAACACCAGCACCGCGGCGATGGCGGACAGCGAAGTGATCGAGCGGATGTTCATCGGACCGCGCCGATCATGCGCAAGGTGTCGATGATGCGGGCGGTCTGCTCGTCCGGTGACAGTGGCGACGGGCCGACCGTCACCTTGGAGAGGTTCACTTTCGGGCCGTTTTCGGCGAACGGAATGACCCGGGTGTGCAACAGATCCACCAGCTTCTTCAGGTTGGAGGGGGAGGTGGTGTCCAGCGGCGCCGACCCGAACAGGACCGGCACCACTGCGCGCACGGTCGACTCCAGCGAGGCCAGCAGCGGGCCCAGCCACTGGGTGGCGGGGCCGACGGGGCCGAGTGAGGTGAGTACGAAGATGACCCCGATCTGGGCGTTCATCGCGTCGGTGGTCTGTTGCACGCCGTAGGGCGTGAGCAGTTCCGCGAGCACCGGGCCGTTGTCGAGCACACCCTGCTGGACAACGGATTCGAGCCCGTCGAGCACATGGTCGACAGAACCGGTGTGCGCGGCGAGGTCGGTGAGGTCGGCGCCGACGGTATCGGCGAGGCGGGCGGTATCGCGCGGGTCCTCCGGGAGGACGCCGTTCATGGTGCGCACCAGATCCTGGATGTCGTTGACCGCACCGCTGCCCACGAATATCGACAGCGACGCGAGGATATCTTCGATCAGGGGCGGCTGGGTGGTGTCGGCCAGCGGGATCGTCGCACCGGGGCGGAGCCGGTCGGGGCCCGGATCCGCCGGTTCGGTGAGCGCGATGTGCACATCACCCAGCGGTGTCTCCTGGCGCAGTTCGGCTTTCGTGCCGATCGGCAAGTGCACCGAGTCCTGCACGGAGATATCGGCGATCACGAATCCCGGACGTCCACCGGCGACTCCCGCGTCGACCACGGTGACTCCGTCGAGCCGGCCCACCCGGACGCCGTCGGCGATCACTTTGGCGCCCTGGGGCAGGTTCAGCACATTGACGAATTCGATCCGCAGCGGGTAGGTCGGGCCCTCGACTCCGGCGCCGGGAACGGGGATCTCCGCGGGCCGGAAGGAACAGCCGGTCAACAGCAGCGACAGGAGGCCGGCCAACAGGACCCGGACCGACAGCGACCTCATCGTGCGCTCACCGCCGCCAGCAGCAGAGATGGTAGCGGCATCCGGACCGCGCCCGACGCCGACACCGGGCACGGTTGCCCGGTGATCGCCTGCAGCCCGGCGCAGATCCGGGCGGTATCGGGTGCGGGCAGCGCGACCGCCGGTGGCGCGTAACCGAGCACGGTCTGCCCGGTGGCCGGGTCGGCCGACCGGGCGAAACCGGCGGCGAGCGCCGGGGTCATCTCGATGAGCCCGGCGAGTGACCCGACACCGGCGGCGAGCAGCCCGGGCAGGTCCGGAATCGAATCCAGGGCACGCACCGCGGGGGTGCCGAATGTTCGTATCACGTCGTTGAGCTGCGGAAGGACGGAGGCGAGGTCGTCGACGAGCTGGATGATCGGCGGGAAGGCGATGGTCACGATGTCGTTGAAGGTCTGCGGTAGTTCGGTGACCACCGCTTCCACAGTGGACCAGCCGTTACGAGCGCGGTGGACGAGTGCGGTCAGGGCGTCGATCAGTTTGCCGATGTGATCGACGGCGGCGTGGGGCGAATCCAGCGCGCGGGCCAAGTCGTTGATGAGGGTGTTGAGTTGCTCGCCGGTTCCGGCAGTCGCGTCGTTCAGCGCGCCGAGGCCGGCGCCGACCGCGCCCCGCTGTGCGGGATCGTCCGCGCTGTTGAGCTGGTCGGCCAGTCCCGCGAGCGCGTCGAAGGTCCGCGAAAGGCTCTGCGGGGTGAGGGTTCTGGTGATGCATTCGGCGGAGTCGCGGCCGGGGCCGGCCGGTTCGTCGCCGACCAGTGCGAGTTTGCGGTCGGCGAGGACGGTGTCGTTCACGGTCACCGCGCCCACATCGAGTGGGAGTTTGCGGTCCGCGCGGACCGCGAACCGGACCCGCGCCGCACCGCCGTGGGGTTCGATGCCGGTCACTTCGCCGACCCGCACGCCCAGCACCGTGACGGCGCTGCCCTCGTAGAGCCCGATGCTGTCGGGCATATCGGCGCAGTAGGCGCGGGTCTCGGGGGACGGTTGGACCAGGGTGAAACCCACCACGGCCAGCAGTACGAGGGTGAGCAGAACCGCGGCCGACATGAGACCACGAGAACCGAGTACGCGGGTGAGCATCAGCATCCGGCTCCTCGTACGGGTACGCATACACCGGACCGGTCCACAGTGATCCCGCCCTCGGGCGGGACCAGCGGCAGCAGCCGCTGACCCAGTGCGTGCAGGGAGTCGAGCAGGGTGCCCATACGGCCGCCGAGTTCACCGAGTTTCGGGATCAGGTCGGCGAGTGGGCGGGACTGTTCGGCCCAGGTCTCGTCCCATTTCCGTCCCAGCGGGGACAGACCGTGCAGCACCGCGGTGACATCGTTGAGTGCCTGGGCGATCTGGGTCTTGTAGTTGCGCACGATCGATTCGAGCGTCCCCAGGTTGTTCAGCAGCTGCACCAGCACATCGGAACTCCCGTTCAGGGCGCCCAGGTACTCGTCGGCGACGGCGAGGGCACGCGAGATATCGGAGTTCTGGCGGTCCATGATCCCCACCAGATCGCCGGTCGCCCGGATCGCGGACCGGAAGGCCTCGGGGCTGTCGCCGGCCGAGCTCGCCAGCGTCGCCAGATTCTGGCGCAGCAGCCCGCCGTCGATTTCCCGGACCGGCGCGATGGCGGCCTCGAACACTTCGGTCAGGTTGTAGGGCAGTTCGACGCGTTCGCGCGGGATCACCTGGGTGCCGAGCGGCTCCGTACCGGCGGGTTCGAGTGCGAGATAGTAACCGCCGACCACCGTGAGCATCCGGACGCTGAGCGAGGTGCCGTCCCCGACGAAAACGTCGTCGTCCACGGTGAACGTCATGCGCACCCGGTCCGCCAGCAGATCCAGCGATGCCACCTCGCCGACCGGGATTCCGGCGAGGCGTACGTCGTCGCCCTGCCGGATCGACCCGGCCTGGGCGATATCGGCGCTGTAGGTGTGGGCGGAGTCGGTGCCCCGCACGTAGACGACCCCGATACCGGCCGCCAGCAGTACCGCCAGGCAGAGTCCGGTGATACCCCAGCGCAGGTCACCGGTTCGATCATCGGGTGTGCGGGCCGCGGATTCGCGTCGCGGCCGTCGTTTCAGGAATTGCACAGCACCACCCCCTGGCCGGCGATGAGTACCTGGAGCGGCGCCGGTGCTTCGGCCGCGCCGCGTGAGCAGGCCTCGGTCCCGGTGGCCGGTACCGCGGCCGCGATGGATTGGATCAGCCCGGGCAGCCGGTCGAAGACCTCGGTCGCCGTGGCGGGGTCGGGGAAGGCCGCGCGCAGGGCGGCGTCGAGGTCGCGGCCGGGTTCACCGGAGATACCGAGAATCTCCAGGATATTGCGGATGGGCTGGATCACCGGTGGAATGGCCAGCGAGAACTCGACCAGCCCGGGCAGCTTGTCGCCGATGGCGGTGAACAGGTTTGTGAGGTTGGTCAGCATCTGCACGGCGTTTCCCGATTTGCCGCCGAGCGTGGTCGCCATCCGCGACAGATTGCCGACCAGCGTCGACAGCACCGCTTGACGGTCGGTGGCGTAGCGGCTCAGCCGGTCGATGGCGTCGAGTGCGGGCCCGATACCGGCGCCGTTGCCCTCGAGGACGGCCAGCATGCTCTCGGTGAACTGGTTGAGCTCACCCGGTGAGAGCTGCGCGAGCACGGGTTGCAGCCCGTTGAACAGCGCGGTCACATCGAATGCGGGTGTGGTCTGGGAGGTCTCGAAGACCGAGGACGGGTCGCGCTGCGCCTCGGGACGTTCGGGTTGCGCGATATCCAGATACCGGAACCCGGTGAGGTTCTGATATCGGATGGCGACCGTGCTGTTGGTGAACACCGGATGCCCGGTCTGCACGGTGAAACGGGCCCGCGCCAGCACGCCGTCCAATTCGAGTTCGGCCACCTTGCCGACCTGCACGCCGTAGATCCGCACATCGTCGCCGACGCGTAACCCGTTGGCATCGGTGAACAGCGCGGTGTAGGTCTCGGTGTCACCGTCGACCGGTCGCTGGACCAGCTGGAACACCCCGGCCAAGGCGATCGCCATCACCACCGTCGCCACGGCCACACGCGCGAACAACGCACGGGTCGTCATCACCGGCCCTCCTTCGGTGCGGGAAGTATCGACGACAGCGGTCCGGCCAGGCCGGGGACGAGATCGAATCGCACCTCGGCGTCGAGGACCGGTCCGGACGGGGTGTCGCGGAACGCGCGCGCGAGCCGGTCCAGCAGTTCGGTCAGTTGTGTTCCGGAGCGGGCCGGATCGCCCACGGCGCGGGGGATCTGATCCAGGACCGTGGTGGCGACCGGGAGCAGCCCGGCGAAATGCGGGCGCGCGGTGGTGAAGGTCTGGGTGACCACGGGCAGCAACTGGTTCTGGATACCGCCGAACATCTCTTTGAAGCGGGCCAGGTTGTCCGGGTCGCGGAAGTACTGGTTGGTGTAGGCGGCTTCCAGTACGTCCAGCCCGCCGGTGATCATGGGCGGCAACCCCGCCAGCGCCGAACCGTACTGGTCGAGCAGGAAGGACGGGGCGAGTTGCCGGGTCTCGACGTAGGCCCGGGTCGTCGCGCCGATCGCCTGCAGCAGCGGCGTGAAGGCGCCGACATCGCGGGACAGGGTGCTGAGCAGTTCCGCCAGGTCGGGGGTGAGCACCGAATCGGTCAGCAGGCCGGTGGATTTCAGCAGCGCCGCGAGGGTGGCGTCGCGGACCCGGCCGGCTTCCGGGCCGGTCAGGTCCACCGTCGCTCCGTCGATCAGGGAGTTGCCGCCCGATTGTGAACGCAGTTGCAGCGCGGTGATGCCGAAGAGGTTGTCGGGGGCGTAGTCGACAGCGAGGGCGTCGCTGAGGCCGAACAGCTGCGACCGGTTCAGCGTCAGCTCGATGGTTTTGCGTCCCGGGCCGGTGGTGCTGATCGAGCGCACCGATCCGACCTTCACACCGTCGAGCCTGACCTCGGTACCGGATTCCACCCCGGCGCCGACGCTGCTGGTCACCAGCCCGATCCGGATCTCATCGGACGCGCGTTCTTCCGGGGCCATCCGCCAGGCCAGTAGGAGCACCGCGGTGAGCGCGACCGCGCACACCCCGAGGACACGGGCCCGGCGGGGGCCGACTTCGGTGCCGGGAAGGGCATAGGCAGGCATCACATCACCCGGTGAACGAGATCGGAGACTGGAAGCCCCACAGCGCGATGGTGGCGAACATGTCCAGGGCGATGATCGAGACCAGGCTGGCCCGGATGGCGCGGCCGGAACCGACGCCGACCCCCTCGGGCCCGCCGGTGGCGAAATAGCCCTGGAAGCTGTGGATCAGCACGACGGCCACCGCGAAGATCATCACTTTGATCGTGGCGGCGACAACGTCCCAGCTCAGGACGAATTGGTCGAAGTAGTGGTCGTAGGTGCCCGACGGAGTGCCGTGGATCTGGGTGACGATGATCTCGCAGGACAGGTAGCTCAGGATCAGCGCGACCACGAAGGCCGGTGCCACCGCGACGATTCCGGCGATCACCCGGGTGGTCACCACGAACGGCAC